>WGED01000442.1 GCA_015492915.1 Cyclobacteriaceae bacterium | reverse complement strand
GCTTTTGCAGGCTACGCTCTACCATGTAATAGATTACCGGTACGATGATGAGGGTCAGGAACATAGAGCTGCTCAGTCCGCCGATCAGGGCCCACGCAAGGCCATTTTTCCATTCGGCGCCGGCGCCGCGCGCCAGGGCTATGGGCATCAGGCCGATTACCATGGTGATATTGGTCATGAGGATGGGGCGAAAGCGCAGCTTGGTTGCTTCGATCAACGCTTCCTTAAGGTCGTAGCCGAGCTGCCGCAGGTTGTTGGTGAAGTCGACGACGAGGATGGCGTTTTTTCCTACCAATCCTACCAGCATGATGATACCGAGGATGGAGAAAATACTCAGCGACTGTTTGGCCATAGCCAAAGCCAGCAAAGCACCGATAATGGCCAGCGGGATGGAGAAGAGGACTACGAAAGGATAATAATACGAATCATACAATGCGACGAGAATTAAGTACACGAGCACAATGGAAATGGCAAAGGCGGTGATCATGGTCGCCACGCTGTCTGTAGTACGCTTGGTTTGTCCACCGAAGAAATAATCGATGTGCGGTGGAAATACCATCTTTACCAGCGCCCTTTTCAGGTCCTCGCCCGCCGATCCGGCAGGCCGCCCGATCACCTGGGATTTTATCGTTACGGACCTGGCGCGGTTGGTACGTTCCATCATTGCCGGACCGGGTTGCTCCTCGATATTTACAAACTGCTTTAGGGGGATCATCTGTCCCTTTTTGTTGATGACGGTGAGGTTTTCGATATCGCTGACCCGCTGCCGGCTGAAGGGGTTCAAAATGATGTTGATGTCATACTCTTTACCCCCTTCCGTAAATTTGGCGTCTGTGTTGCCGCTGAAGGCTGTGCGCAGCGTGCCGGCCACCTGAGGCATGTCGATACCGAGCAATTCCATCCTCGTCCGGTCAATGCTGATCTTCAGTTCGATATTTTTCTGTGCAAGGCTGCTTTTGATCTCTATAATTCCGGGTATGCTGTCCATGATCGCCACAACCCGCTCCGAGATGCTTTCCAATTCCTGTTGGGTGCCGCCGGTGAAGATGACCATCACGGCGTCATCATCGCGCAGGCCGATCAGGTTGATTTCCACGGGGTTCACCTTGACGCCGGGAATGGTACTCTCGAGATCGAGCTTCACCTTGCGCGACAGCTCCGCCGTGGTGTATCTCCGTTTATTTTTGTCAATGAGTTTCACGCTGATCTCAGCCAGGTTGGATGTGTTGAGGAGCACCTTGCCCGAGCTCGTGGTGCCGACATTT
Source organism: Cyclobacteriaceae bacterium (assembly GCA_015492915.1). GTDB lineage: Bacteria > Bacteroidota > Bacteroidia > Cytophagales > Cyclobacteriaceae > JAAUQL01. The sequence continues at coordinate 7,542 of WGED01000442.1, read as the reverse complement.
GTGAAAACGCTCACCACATCGGGATTGCTTTTCAGATAATTCTCCACCTGAAATGCAATATGGTTGGTCTCGCGGAGCGTGGCGTCCTTGGGCAGCTCGAGTTCGATCATCAGTTCGGAACGGTCACCTGATTTCACGAATTCGATGCCTATAAAGCCGGTAAATATGAGCATGATGGAGCCGGCGAACAAAATGACGGCAATGGCAAGAATGGTGACTTTATGAGAAAATGACCATTTCAGCAACCGGACGATAAAAGACACCATACTGTTGACGATTTCTTCGAAGCCGCTGAGAAACGCGCCGAAAAAGTTGCTCTCTTTCAGGTTTTCGAGCTTTGCGAACCGTGAGGCCAGGAGCGGCACGAGCGTGAATGAGACAAAAAGACTCATGAGCGTGGAGGCGACGACGACTACCGAAAACTGTCTAAGCATATCCGCCACCAGTCCCTTTGACAGAATGATCGGCAGAAAGACGACCACATCCACCAGGGTAATCGAAAGTGCGGTAAACCCGATCTCCATCCTCCCTTCATAAGCTGAGCGCACCTTGTTTTTGCCCATTTCGATATGCCGATATATATTTTCGATCACCACGATGGAGTCATCGACCAGGATACCGATCGCCAGTGACAGGCCGAGCAACGACAACAGGTTAAGCGAATAACCCATCAGGTACATCACCACGAAAGTCGATATGATAGAGGTGGGGATGGAGATGAGCACGATCAGTGAATTGCGCAGGCTGTGCAAAAACATGAGCATGATGAGCGAAACGAGCAACACAGCCAGGCCGAGGTCTTCCATCACGGCGTTGGCAGCCTTCACGGTAAACCGGGAGGTGTCGGAAGCCACTTCAAAGTGCAGGTCTATCTCCTTATTAGCAACGGTCAACTCATCCAGTCGCTTCATGATGGCATCGCTCAGGTCCACGGCATTGGCATCATTTTGCTTTTTGATGTCCAGCCCCAGCGCCTGCCTGCCATTGATCCTGCTGATAACCTTGATCTCTTTGCGCCCGTCGATCACTTCGGCCACATCCTTTACCCTTACCTTGAAACCATATTTATCGTTTTCAAAGAGCACTAATTGCCTTATCTCTTCGAGGTTTTCGAAGCGGCCAGTGAAGCGCACAAATTTTTGTTTTGTATCACTCTCTATCCTGCCTGCCGGCACTTCGAGATTGGCTTTATTGACGGCTTGTAATATTTGTAACAGTGAGACGTGATGTGCTTCGAGCTTTTTCGGGTCGGCCTGCACGGTGATCTCCCTGAGCGATTCGCCGAGCAAACGTACTTCAGCCACCCCGGGCACCTGCGATAATGATGGCTTGATGTTATCAATGGCAAATTCACTTAGTTCGGTCGGTGGCAGGTCAGAAAAAACCGCCAGCCGGATTACCGGAAGGTCATTAAAATCAAACTTGTTGAGGACGGGCTTCTGCGCCCCATTCGGCAGGCGTGCACTGACAATTTCCAGCTTACGCTGGGCATCCTGCATTGTTTTATCGACACTGGCCTCGGGGTCCAGTTCGAGACGAATTAATGAAAAATTCTCATAAGAGAAGGAGTTGATCTGATCGATATATTCCAGCGATGAGAGTGCATCCTCGATCTTGATCGTCACGCTTGTCTCCACTTCGGCCGGGGCCGCACCGGGATAGATGGTCGTGACTGTAATGACCGGGGGCGTGAATTCGGGGACAAGCTCATAAGATAACTGATGGTAGCTCAGCACGCCCAGGAAGGCCACCATTGAAAAGAGCACCACTGCCAGCTTCGGCTTCTCGATCGATATTTTGGTGATGTCCATGCCCTGCCTGCGCTAATTGATTATCTTCACCTTTGTGCCGTCTTTGAGGTTAAACTGCCCTTCCGTCACCACGACTTCTGAGGCAGCTACACCTTCAGCCACTTTTACCTCTTCCTCAGTCACCACGGCAGGTATTATCGTTCTCAATTTTGCAACGCCATCTTCGACGACAAATATCATTGGATTTTCGAGGCTGCCTGTTAGCGCATCCCTCGGGAGCACAGGCCCTGCGACCGTATCCGGGAAGGTGAAGATAACTGTCACGACAACGCCCGCCTTGAGCTTATCATTGGGATTTTCATGAATATCAATACCGATCTCATACTGAAGGGAATAATCAGCTTTGGCGGCAATGCTGGTCACAGTTCCTTCGAGCATCTGATTGCTGAGGTTTTCAGTTTTAATCGTTACATCCTGCCCATTGATTATTTTTTCCATCTCACCTTCATCTACCTTTACCTTCACCTTGAGCGAGTGGATATTTACGAGTTCGCATACCGGAACGCCTGAACCGATCATGCCTCCCTCTTTGATGAACAGCCTGTTGATATACCCTGAAAACGGCGCCTTCACCGCTGTGTCTTCCACCCGTTTTTTCGAAACGAGGTATTTGGCTTTGGCTGCCTTTTCCTGTAGCATCAGTCCCTCGAGTTGTTGCTGTGTGATTGCCTCTCCACTGTTCAGTACTTTGGCGCGTTCGAGGTCTTTTTTTGCTTTTTCATAGTTTGCTTCCGTCACCATGAGCTCGGCGCGCATGAGTTCGTCGTCCACTTTTGCAATGGTCTCTCCCTTATTCACCCATTCGCCTTCTTTTTTGAAAATGGTTTTGACCTGCCCCTGCGTCTGTGCCATCAGCATCAGTTCATCAGCCGGCGACAAAATGCCCGGAACCTCAAGCCTTGTATCCACCGTGCCCTCCCTCACCGTTATCACTTTGACAGGATAAGCCTCTACCTTTTGTTCCGCAAATGTTATTGCTGCATCTATGTCGCGCTTGTTTCTGATGAGCAACAGCACCACAATGGCGATAAGACAGAGTACGGTGATATAGGATAAAAACTTTTTCATTGATTACATATTTACCAGTTTCCTGATCCCGCCGGTTGCTTTGAGCACTTTCAATTCGGCAAGGCGCGTATCGAGCAAAGCTGTGGCATACATCATTTTCGACTCCCTGAGCATTGCTTCCGAATCGAGGAAATCGATGAGCAATATCGTGCCCTGGTTATAGCCCAGTTCCGACTGTTTATATATTTTTTCTGCCAGATCGAGGTTTTCTTTTTGTGCGGCCAGCTCTGCCCTGGCGGCATCAAGTTCTTCGACAGCGCTTTGATATTCGACTTTTATCTGTACCTCTTTTTGCTCAAGGCCGAACACCAGTTGTTCGTCCACTATTTTCGATATCTCATTATAAGACTTTTTCTCAAACCCTTTCATGATGGGTACATCGAGCCTGATTCCCCATTGGTGAATATTGTACCAATCGTAACCACTGCTGAAAAAGTTGAAGCTTTCGCGCTGAGCCTGAAACAGGAAACCTGCATAGGCCTTGAGTTTGGGCAGGTAATTGGCATTGAGCCGTTTGGTGTTCAGTTGATTGAGTTCACGTTGCTTGGATAACAGCTTTGTTTCGGGCAACTGATCCAGACTGTCCGGCAACGCAGCCGAAAGTATCAGGGTCTCATCAACATCAAACCGAAGTTCCAGCGCTTCATTCTGGGGGTAGCCTATGAGAATTTTGAAATAACTGATCTGTTTTCTGATGCCAGCCTCCAGCTTATTCCTTTTCGACTTCAGATTGGATGTTTTGACGATCAGCTTTTGGTAGTCCGTCTGTTTGGCAAACCCCTGATCGACCTGCAGCTTCACGACAGACTGCAATTTTGCTAACCGCTCCAGATTCATGTCGAAGTAATCGAGCCGCTCCTTATTTATTGCAATCTGATAAAATAATTGTGCGGTCTGATAGAGAAGTTCATCCCCTGCGATCTCCATCTTGATGCCATGATATTCATCAAATTTTCTGTACTTCGATTTCAAACCAATAAAATTGGCGTCAAAAATCGTCTGGCTGATGTTGAAACCCGTGTTGAGATTGTATGGCAATCCTAACGGCACGGGATAAGGTCCTGTGATGGGTTGTCCTGCCAGGTTTGACCCTTCGGCTTGCGGAAAAATATAGGTTGGCAGATCGTTGAAATATTGATTAAAATCGACATAGGCATCGATCTGAGGCAGAAATTTCCCGGTCTTTTCTTTTTGTTCTTCAGTCTCTTTACGCTGTGCCAATGCTTCAGATTTTATCTTCGGGCTGTTGCGCAGCGCATATTTCAGGCATGAGGTCAGATCCAGCGCCTCCTGAGCCGCCAAAGGAAGCGTGAACAAGGCAAACGAAATGATAAAAAAGATTTTTTTTACTGACAGCATCAGGTAAATCTGACCGTGCCGATCACGGAAGTTATGTGATCGGAATATTTGTCAACTTTATTCCTTGTTATAGCCAAAGTTCATTTAATGACACAAATATATATTGTCGTGCAATATTAGCGAATTATTTCCTACATAACCCGTACGATCATTTTTTGTTAAACCATGGAATGAGCGCTGAGACCTGATCACGATATTCCTGATAGCCTTCTTTTTTCAATTGCCTTTTTTCCATCATGGGAATGCTGATGAAAACGAACAAAATGATCATGGCTGCCAGGCCAACACCATATTTGATGTTAGCTGACGGATCAAGCCCCCAGGCTATCACAAACAGCCCTGCCCAAAAGGTGATCTCCCCGAAATAATTGGGATGCCTCGAGTATTTCCAAAGACCGCGATCACATACCTGCCCATTTGATGCAGATGCGGACTTTTTGAATTCCCTCAACTGATTGTCCGCCCGGCGCTCAATTTCAATTGCTGCAAAAGCTATAAGAAAGCCTGCGATATCCGTCCACCCTAAAGGTTTGTCCGAAAAAGCAATTGGGATCATGGGAAGGCAACCGAAAAATACGATAATGGTAGGTACAAGATGAATACCGAGAAAACTCACAGCCCAATAGCCTTTGCCGCTGTCCATGGCCAGTTGGCGGTAGCGCCAGTCCTCATGCATCAGCCCCGGCCATGTCTTCCGCCAGTTCATAGTGAGGCGCACTCCCCAGTAAACGACAACTATTGTGGTGAGCACGATGCGTGGCCTGTCAAGGGGTAAATCCGCAGCGATCAGGATTGATAGCCAGATAATAATCGGGGCAACGCTCCAGTATGGGTCGTACAGGCTCGAGTTTTTTAACAGGAAACTGTATGAAAAAATAATGATCGTGCCGGTGAGGTCTGCCAAAGCGATCTTCATCCACAGATCGGTATCCGGGATAAAGGCGATACTACCATAGGCGCCAAGCAAGGCGGTGAGATAAGCGAGGAATACAATGAACCGATCCGTAGCAAAACTATATTTCACGCCTTTATTTTGCATATCCGTTCAATTTTCATGGAACATAAAGATAAAGGTTTTTAATAAGCCTGTATGCGAGTGCATCATAAATACACCTTTTTCATGGAAAGTCCTGACTGTTTATTGATCCGGGGAGACCATTCGTTGAAAATTAAGGGTTTGTGCCCTTTGATTTTTTGAATAAGTTTTAAATTGGGCGCTTAATCTTAATATTGATTGCAGATTTTTTTAAACGTGGTAGGAATTGAAGGAAAAGGATCAGGAATTTAAGTTGCCGCCGATATCGCCGCTGCTGGGGAGCACCATTTCAAATTTTCTGAAAGTAATTTCACTTGGCAAAATATCGCCCAGGGTGTACCCTACTTTGTTCTTAACATTTCTGGCGGTTCTTTTTGCTGTGCCATTTCAGATCGTTGAGCGCATTTATTACAGAAGGAAGATCAAAAAATTTAAGTTCAGCAAGCCTCCGGTATTCATCATCGGGCACTGGCGCAGCGGCACCACCTTTCTGCACAACCTTATATGTGAAGATCCGAATTTTGGTTATATCACAACTTACCAGGGCGTATTCCCAAACAATATGAAAAGCCAATGGCTTTTTAAGTCTTTCATGAAATGGAAGATACCCAAGAGCCGCCCGGGTGATCATATGGAACTGGGGGTTGACCTGCCGCAGGAAGAGGAGTTTGCACTGGCCAACATGACGCACATGACTTTTTATCATTTTTTCTATATGCCGTCAACCAATGACAGGCAGTACGAAAAGTATGTTCGGGGCCTGCAACGTGATGACGAGAAAAGCATGAAGACCAAACGATTATTTAAAAAGAAATATTTTGAACTTATGGTAAAGGCGGCTGACAATACGGGCCGTGAGCAACTGATCATCAAAAATCCGGTGAATACGGCAAGGATCAAGCTGTTACTTGAGATGTTTCCTGATGCTAAATTTATACATATTTACCGCAATCCGGTGATTACCTATCTCTCCACGAAGCGGTTTTTTACCGGTCTTATCCCCACGTTGTGCCTGGAGCAATATAACCAGGAGTACATTGAGGAAAAGATCATACAAAATTACAAAAATCTGATGCATGATTTTTTTGAACTGAAAAAACTGATCCCGGAAGAGAATCTTTATGAGCTTAAGTTTGAGGATTTTGAGAATGATCCCCTTTACTATCTAAGAGATATCTATGAGAAATTAGGCCTAAACTCATGGGAGCAGACTGAGGAGAGGTTTAAGAAATATATCGCCGGACAAGCGTCGTACAAAAAAAGCATCAACCGCATCACAATTCGTGAGCTGGAGTTGGTGCAGAAAGAATGGGCATTTACCATGGAAAGATGGCAATATGATGTACCTGAAAACCTGGAAATAACAGGTTGATCACTCCTCTTCCATCTTCTTTTTCAGGTTTAAAAGGGTTTTGTATGGGCTGTCTACGACAAAGGCATTGGCCAGCCATGCAGGGATGCTACCGCCGGGGTCAGCCAGATACTGGAATCTGACGGATATCTTGCCGTCCGGCAGTTCCTTGACCAGCCAGGTGCCCTCAGCTATCGGCATGCGGGTATATTTCTTTATCTCAGGGATTTTTTTTGGATGGTTGGTGATTTTCACTTCAATGCGATCCGGCATTTCCGTCAGTTGCAATTGTTCTATTATATCGCGATTTTTAAACGGATATGGGATGCTAAGGACCATACGGTAGGTAATATCCGTCGGGCTGTTTTTTTCAATGATCTCTATTGATTTGCAGTCGGGGATCCATTCAGGATAATTTTCAACATCAGTTATGAATTTTTTAAACTTTTCCAGCGTACCCGTCATAGTGGTTGCGGCAAGAAATTCTTTGTATTTTGTTTTCTCCGTATCCCTTGTATATACGATGATATCTTTTTTTGAGAGCTTTTCCTTCCATTCATCGTCTTGTCGGGAAGTAAATAAAAATGCCATTAAAAAAATCAAAATAACTTTCATACTATGTTTATTTTTATTAATGAACTATTTGTACTAAAAAAGAGTTTCATTCTAAAACGTCTTTTTTCAAAATGACTGGTACCCGGCTATTATTTTGCGGAGGTTGGTGAGCGTTTTGTATGGATTTTTAACCACAAAGGTATTCACAAGCCATGCGGGTATATTGCCTCCGGGATCGGCATGGTACTGAAACTGCACTTTTATCCCAAAATTCTCAATAACCTTTCTATTCCGAGCTTAAATTACTTCAAAATCAGGCACTTCGTTCACGTTTGACTCGTCACCATAAAAGTGCATTATGC
>WGED01000441.1 GCA_015492915.1 Cyclobacteriaceae bacterium | reverse complement strand
AAATAAAGATCTATAAAACCCTCTACTGTTATGTCAAATGAAAATTAACGCAAATACTGTTTTTGAATTAAAACACCGGAATGCCGGGTGTAGAATGATTCTACACTCATATATCAAAATTCCTCAAACGACATAAGGATTTACAATCCGCACAATAACCGTTTTGGAAATATCAGGGTGTAGTTGCAAACTACACCCGGCATCATTTTATTCTTGACTTAACACCAGGGGTACCGAACCCCTGGAGGGTTGGGTTACGCAGCGAATGAAAATAGACATTTTTCCATGACAAACCTGCTGATGTACAACTAAAGTGATATTTCGTTTTATTTCATGGCCACGGGGTTTATTTTTGATCTTTGATCCAAACAGGCAATTTTGGGAGGCAATCGACTACAGGAAGAACGAAAAATAGACAAGCAATCCTTTGAGGTTTTGTTCAGGACGTATTATCCTCCGCTTTGTGCTTTTGCCAGAAAATATATTTCGGATGTTGACGAAGTCAAGGATATCGTTCACCAGGTTTTTGTGAGCCTGTGGCAACGGCGCGATGAAATAGACACCGACACTCCGCTGAAGTCCTATTTGTTTACAGGGGTGCATAACCGCTGCCTCAATTACATCCGCGACAGAAAAAAAATCGTTCAGTATGACAATCCTCAGGATGTGGATGAGCTGCGCGAATACCTGCAATCGCACGATCATCTCGAGTCGGAAGAGACACTGGCTAAGATCAACAATGCCCTGGACGAACTGCCGGAGAAATGCCGTGAGATATTTATGATGAACCGATTCGACAATCTCAAATATCGTGAGATCGCCGAAAAACTTAATATTTCCGTGAAAACGGTGGAGACACAAATGTCGCGCGCATTGAAAACATTGCGCGAAAAATTGTCGGACCTGATCATGGGATTGATTATATTTTTGTTAAATCTTTTTTAAACGATGTAAGGGTAAACGATCAATCATGTGTGACATTGATGAACAAGTATGAAAAATAAACCCGGACATATCGATTTTACAACCCTGATCATCAAAGAGCTGAGCGGTGAGATCAGTGCTGATGAGCGCACAATACTGCACGAATGGGTTGCCGCTGATAAGGCTAACGAGCAGGAATACCATGAATTCCGGAAGCTGTGGGATGAGATGGACAAGGTACAGGGCGCTACATCCGCCGAGGTGGATGCTGAGTGGAAGCGTCTGGAGCGCCTCATCGATGCCGAAGAGGAAGAATATGAGAAATTTTCATGGAGTTTTGGTGGCTTTATGAAAGTAGCAGCATCGCTGATCTTGCTTATTGCGGCGGGTATCGGGGTTTACTATGTACTGAACAGCAATGTCGCAAGCTACCAGGCAGTGGCAAATGTCAGGGAGGTGAAACTGCCCGAGGGCACGATCGTGGCATTGAATGTGGATTCAAAAATAAAAGTTCCTAAAAAATTCCCTGACGACATACGAAAGGTCGAACTCACCGGCGAAGCATTTTTTCAGGTTGCACGGGACACCGTTCATCCGTTTGTCGTGAAGGCCGGGGATGCGGTGATACAGGTACTCGGAACGGCATTTAATGTGCGAGCTTATCGCGACGAAGATAAAGTGGAGGTAACGGTTGAGCATGGAAAAGTGGCTGTTTTTCATGAGAATAAACCCGGTGACAGAGTGATACTTGTCAAGGGCAAAAAGGCTGTGCTCCGCAAATCGACCGGTGAAATCATAGCACAAGACAATGACAATATCAACTTCAGGGCCTGGCAGACAAGAAAGATGATTTTTGAAGACACGCCTATGACGGATGTAGCACGCATTGTGAGCGAGGTTTATCATATCGATATCAGACTGGAAGACAGCCGTACTGCCAACTGCCCGCTCACTACCGTTTTCGACAACCAGTCTCTGGAAACGGTGCTCAACGTAATATCATCAACCCTGGGTCTCGAGGTGAAGAAAAAAGGCGATATCATCATTTTATCGGGTAGTGGTTGCTAACACGATCTCATGAGAAAAACACGATTTTTCATTTTTTTCTCTGTCATACTTTTTTCAACGGCCTGCACAATTGAAACATTTGGGCAGGCTTCTCTTGAACGAAAGATCACTGTCTCATTCCACAACATAAAGCTCCGAAAAGTCCTGAAGATTATCGAGAGAAGGGGAAATGTCAAATTCTCATACAGCAAGAGCGTTATCCCTATTGACAAACCGATAACCTACTCAGCCAATGATCAACCCGTTTCAGTGGTTCTGACCGACATTCTCGGCCCCCTGGGTTTGGGCTTTTCACTTGTCGATAAATATGTTGTTCTTCATAAAGCGCAAGGTGCAGATGCGAAAGCCTCTCAACCGGAAGTCCATGAAAAAAAGGCTTATTATACCCTTAGCGGAATCATCACGGACACGGATAATGGCGAAACACTCATCGGCGCCACGGTATTGATTGATGAACTCCGGCAGGGTGCCGTTACAAATGCCTATGGATTTTATTCTATTACACTGCCTGCCGGGGAATACACGGTGTCGGTTTCCTATGTCGGTTACAGAACCGTAAAAAATCATGTAAATCTCAACAGGAACACAAAACTGGAATTGAAACTTGAGCCGGATACGGAGATACTCCGTGAGCTCGTGATCGATGCCGATAAATCGCTGGTAGAGCTCGAAAATATAAATACAGGGAACACACCCATCAGGCCGATGGAGGTGAGCCGGATGCCCGGATTGATGGGGGAGAAGGACGTGATCAAGTCGCTCGGCATGATGCCCGGCATACAACTATTTGCCGATGGTTCCACACAGTTTTTTGTGCGGGGCGGCTATCGTGATCAGAATCTGATATTGCTCGATGAAGCGCCCATTTACAATCCGTCCCATATCCTGGGTCTGCTCTCCACCATTGAAGCGGATGCCGCCAAGGATATCAGCATCTATAAAGGAGACATGCCGGTGCAGCACGGCGGGCGCTTGTCATCGCTCATCAATATCAGCACCAATGACGGCAACATGAAAAAATGGTCATTCGGCGGTACTGTCGGCATGGCATCTTCGCGGTTGTCAGTCGAAGGACCGTTGAAAAAGGACAAAAGTTCATTCTTTGTCTCAGGCAGGTTGTCGAACTTAGGATGGCTGACGAATGATGTTCTGAAGCTGAGAAGCAAGATTTGGTTTTATGATATTTACAGTAAATTCAACGTCCGCCTTAACCGTAACAACCGCCTGTTCCTGACCCTCTATGGTGGTCGGGATTCATTCATGGACAATAGCAACAGTGGCATTAAATGGGGGAACATCGCAGCTTCTATGAGATGGAATCATATCTTTAATGACCGTTTGTTTTCCAACACTACAGTATATACATCAGGGTATAATTACTACCTCCTTACCAATGCAGAACGAGGCGATGCCTGGCATTCGAGCATATCAAACCATTCGCTCAAAAGCGATTTCAGCTATTTCATCAATCCTTCCAACAGCCTGTATTTTGGCGTCGGTTTCCGGGTACATCACTTCAATCCCGGCAATTACGAACCGGCAGATCGACAGTTGCCACCGGACTTTCCGTTTGTGCCACAGAGGAATACCAACGAGATCGTGCTGTATGCCGGCAACGAACAGCATTTTTTCAATAAACTATCCATCAAGTACGGACTCCGGATGACTGCCTGGCTCAATGTAGGTGCTACAACGGAGATCGTCTATGATGAGAATTACAACCCCGTTGCTGTGAGGGAGATAGGAAAGGGGGAGCTCTATAATTCTTATGTCAATATTGCGCCGCGGCTTGGATTAACCTGGCATTTCACGCCGGATTTTTCTGCCAAACTGTTTTACAATCGCACGGTGCAAAATATCCATCTGATCACCAATTCCATCAGTCCATTCACGAATTTTGAGGTATGGATGCCCAGTGCGCCCAATATCAGGCCTCAGGAAGCGGACCAGGTGGGTGCGGGGCTTTTTATCCGGTGGCCGTCCGCGGGATTAAAGCTGAGCGGCGAGGCTTTTTACAAGTGGCTGTACAATCAAATAGATTATAAAGACCACGCTGCCATGATCCTCAATCCCTTGATTGAAGGCACCTTGCGCTTTGGTGACGGCCGGGCATATGGCGGTGAAGTCATGCTGGAAAAGGAAGCAGGCAGGCTCACGGGCCGTCTGGGATATGCTTACCTCAGGTCATTCCGCAAAATTAACGGCGTCAATAATTTTGCCCAATACCCTACTTTTGCCGACAGGCCGCATGCTGTATCGCTGTTTATGAATTACAGGCTTGGCCGGAGATGGGACTTTGGCCTCAACTGGTTTTACAGCACGGGGGCGAGCATCACCACGCCGACTGGCTTCTTTTTTTACGAGTCCCATACTGTGCCGATTTATTCGGAAAGAGGCAACGACCGCCTGCCCGATTATCACCGGCTCGATCTCTCAGTGGGATTTCACCTGAGCAGGAGGGAGGCGCGATATCAGCATTTGCTGAGCCTTAATATTTATAATGCCTATAACCGTCAAAATGCGGTGTATGTAAATTTTAATAAGACGGCAAAAAGCAGGAAGGATACCATAGTGCCGGGTGATTATTATCCCTTGCCCGGAATATACCCGACTATCTCATATTTGTATGGCTTTATTCCATCAATCAGTTACACATTCAAATTATAACGCACTCATGAAAAAATGGCATATTTTTCTGTTGGTTATCTTGTTTGGCTGCGAAGAGGTATCGGACTGGCCTCTTGACGGTCGCGATCACGACCTCATTGTGGTGGAAGCGCTTGTTACAAATGAGTTGAAACAACATACTGTCAGGCTATCCAGGCCCGTGAAGGCACTGAATACGATGCCGGATCCTGTGAGCGGTGCTGTGGTAGCAGTACGAGCCGGAAACGACATTCATATTTTTAATGAAGACCCTGCCGGGTCGGGGTTGTATCTCTCGGATACTTTCGCGGCGGACGTGGATAAGAATTATTTATTGTATATCAATCAGGATGGGAAAGAATATTTCGCACAGGCCAAAATGATACCGGCAGCTACTATGAAGCCGTTAATTTACAGGTTGGTCGATGCGGAAAGGAAGATTTATGAGATCGTTTTTCAGGAGAGCACCGATGCATCTAAAAAAGAATACTGGATCAGTTGGAGGCACGTGCCGGGCTATGAAGACCTGCCCATCGCCCAAACACTGGCCCACACATATTTTTACACACTTCGGACCATTGATGTCAACCAGTTTTTTAGTCCTGACAAGGAAAAAATATATTTTCCTGCCGGCACATACATCTTGCGGAAGAAATACTCTCTCTCCCCGGAGCATCAGGCATTTCTTCGCACATTCCTTTCGGAGACCGAATGGCGGGGCAGTATCTTTGATGTGCAAAAGGGCAATGTGCTCACCAATCTCAGCGAAGGAGCTATTGGATTTTTTGCAGTATCCACCGTGATCACGGACACCACTGTTGTAATGCCATAATAAATCCGGCGCAATAAGGGCTATGGCATATCATGAATTAAAATTACAAATGAAAAATGAATGGGGATATAGTGGGCCTCCGTTGTGGGTCTCAAAAGTCTATGAAAAAATAATCATTTTCTCATGGGAGCATTATGGCAGGCAGATGTTTCTTCCCGAACAGGTGAACAACGGAACAATTGAACCCAAAATTCTCAATAGGATTTCGTTATGAGAGGTTATAATACAACATGTCCCGCCATGGCGGGAAGAAAATCAGCACGTTTGACGAGGAGGCATAATGCACTTTTATGGTGACGAATCAAACGTGAGTGAAACGTCTGATTTTAAAGTAGTTTAAGCTCGGAATAGAAAGGTTATTGAGAGTTGAACATATGAATAATCGGACAGCCTGACTCGCGAAAAGTGAAGCTTCCGCCGCCTGTAGTACCAATTCACTAATATTAGCGCATTCGCAGCATAAGTACCGCACCGATGGCGCCGGGTGACAAACTAATCGAAATCATTTTACAAAAATATTACCTCGATGGAGCTGAGACCTTTCAACATTGAAGTATCTTTTACAGATAAAATTCATTCAGAATAATATTTACGTTTATAATTATTTTAATATAAAAGCCGAAATAAACCCTTAAACGGGCAGATTATTAAGATTAATCCCGTACCTTGAGATACAGTAAAGAGGCTAAACTTCGCTGAATTGGCATAAATTGCTGAATGTCAGGAGTTAAATAGCCTTTGCATTATAAGATTATTATTTTAAAGTCATCCTGTTCATATCTAACCATTCCCCCCTCAATAAAATTTTACGATCAATACATTATTTAATTACTATTTCATTATTTCAAATTATCAGCAATGAATTCATCAACAAAGAAAAAACTTAAAGTTGGAGTTATAGATTTGGTCCATAAAGGTCCTACGAAAACTTTGTATGCACGGGTAATGCATGCAAACCTTGCCAGCATTATGCCACAGGTTATCGCTACATGGTGCGAAGAATTAGGGCATGATGTGCAATACGTTTGTTATACAGGCCTGGAGGATCTGAGCAAAGAGCTCCCCTCAAATACAGACGTCATTTTTATCGGCGCCTTCACACAGTCGGCGCTGATGGCATACGCCCTCAGTAATATGTTCAGGGCTCAGGGTGCTGTCACAGTCCTGGGCGGACCTCATGCCCGGTGCTATCCCGATGATGCTGTAAAATATTTTGATTATGTCACGGGCTTTACCGATAAAAATACAATCATAGATATACTCAATGACGCCGAACCCCACCGACCGATTGGTATACAGATCTCGGCGGACAAGCAGCCTGTGTCAATTGCAGGAGTAAAAGAACGGTGGAAATTCATAGAACCGAATCTGAAGAAAGCGCCTTTTCTGAAGATCGTGCCTATGATCGGGAGTATGGGCTGCCCATACACTTGTCCGTTTTGTATCGATTCCGTAATCCCCTATCAAACCATGGAATACAATCAGATGACGGAAGATCTGCAACATATCGCTTCTTTAAAGAACCCGCCACTGGTCGGCTGGCATGATCCGAACTTTGCCATCAGGTTCAATGAAACCATGGATGTGCTCGAGTCGGCTGTCAAGCCGGGCACTCTGAGCTTTGTGGCGGAGAGCAGCCTTTCGGTCCTGACGGAAACTAACATGAAGCGCCTGAAAAATAATAATTTTGGAGCGCTATTGCCGGGCATAGAAACATGGTATGATCTGGGCAATAAATCCAAGGCCATGAGAATTAAGGGGCTGGACAGGGTAAAACAGGTAGCAGAGCAGACGAATATGATTATGAGATACGTGCCGTATCTTCAAACAAATTTTGTCTTCGGGCTTGACAGCGACTTCGGTTCCGAGCCGTTTGAGTTGACTAAAAAATTTATTGATTACTCTCCGGGATCTTTTCCGGGGTATTCCCTTTTATCGGCTTTCGGCGAGGCCGCACCATTGAATCTTAATTACCAAAAGGATGATCGCGTATTGCCGTTTCCTTTTCATTTTTTGAATAATCACCTGGCCATGAATGTGAAACCCAAAAATTATGATTGGGTTACGTTTTATGATTTGATCATAGATATCACGGAATACACATTTTCATGGAAGGCCATTTATAAGAGAGTGAGAGCCAATGCCAATGGTGTGCCTAAATGGCTGAATTTCGTAAGAGCCATTTCTCATGAAGGATCGGGAAGGGTTAAATACTTTAAAAAGATTCGGAACAATCTTAAAAACGACCCGTCGTTCAGGGATTATTTTGAAGGCAAGACAGATGTACTGCCTCAATTTTATCTGAATATCATTAAGAAAGACCTGGGACATATGTGGGAATGGCTACCTGAGGGAGCAATATACCATGACCACAAAGCCTATCTTAAAAAGCATGAATCACTTATGGTAAAAAGAGCATAATCTTCATGGAGATATCGCAGGCTGATAACGATCATTGAATTACGATGCCTGCTTTATGCAAAGCTGGCTCACAGAACAGTTCGATTTATTTTTGTTAAACCCAAAATTCTCACCAGGATTTCGTAATGAGAGGTTAAAGTACAACTTGTCCCGCATGGCGGGAAGAAAATCAGTACGTTTGATGAGGAGGCATAATGCACTAATATGGTGACGAATCAAACGTGAGTAAAAGTCTGATTTTGAAGTAATTTAAGCTCGGAATAGAAAGGTTATTGAGAATTTTGGGTTAAAATTTAAGACTTCATCCTCAACTTCCGATTATTGGCATCAAAATCAACCGCTAAATCGTAACAGTCACTTTTCAGACAAAATGGTATCTTTTTTTATAATAGCATTAATGTAAATCTGAAGGAATCCGTAAATTTTATACGAATGCAAGACTGCTTCAAAAGCAATTGGATGGCTTTGCACCTGGATGGAGGTACTATATCAATCCTGGATTATTCATGAAAAGATTGCGATGATGCAAGTAAGGAATTGATATTTAAATATTTACATTGAAAAACGCTTGTTTCAAAATGCCCCGGATTTGAGGAATGGGAATTCATCAAGTGACCATCAATTCCGTATTTATCAGCGCTTTGAGCGTTTTCTTTATTATTTCCCGAATTATTCGGGCTATGAGAAAATCATCATTTTTCTATGACGATCAGGGCGGAGTTGGAGGGGATGGTCGCACGCCCTGAAAAGGGAACAGCTTCCGGCTTTTCAGGCGTTGCTGAATACAGCTTGCCTTGCCTGCCGTCCAGCTTCAGATGGATTTTAATGCTTTTTTCATAGTCGTAGTTGACTATGACGACGGCACGCCTGCCTGTTTTGTCATCAGTAAAAACAGCATAATTTTCATAAGGCGCCCCATCGGCCGTTACTTTTGCACCGACGATGTGGTGAAAAGTGCCTTGCCACAGATAGTCTGTATATTGCCTGCGCAAGGCGTCTACCTTGTTCCCGTACGCCACCGTCATCGGAAATTCCATGAGACGACCTTTGAAATTGCGGGGCTCATAGCTGATGATGTAGCGGTTGAGAAGGGCAGTGTTGACGAGGTTACGGTCGTTATATCCCGCCACGACGGTGATCATCTCCTCGTGCGGCGCCACATAGCGATGTATCGGCACATGACCGGGATCGACACGGAAATAGGAGTAATGGTATTGCCTGAACTCGAGGTCGTAATTACCTTCCCCTCCAAAAATATAACCGGGGCTGGAGACATTTTTTATCTTTTCAAATCCTTTGGCCAACAGTTCGTCACCGCCGAAGATATACGCCGGTATCTTGTGTCCATGGCTGGAATCATAGCAATATTTGGCCCCGCCGTGGTGTTGATTTTCGTCGTACAACATGCCGTCTGCCCCCAGGTTGATGGTTTTTGTAAATTCCTCATCAGCGATTTGTCGCCATGCTGCCGAGAGGTGGCACATGGGTGTAAAATGTCGTGTGTTGATTTCTGCCAGTTGCACATCGGTTTGGTAGGCGTAGCCGTTGTAATAATGCGGATCACCGTACGGGTCCTTGGTGCCGTATTTGATCAGCTCGTCCCTGTACCATTTTGTTGAACGGTCGGCCCAGGTAAATTTGGTGAACAGGATCATTTTCACGCCCAGCTTTTGTGCTTCGGAGATTGCATTGCGCAGGTCCTCCCGGGTGCCGAGACGCGGGTCAATATCGTGGGAAGGATTGTCACGATCCTGCCCACCTTTGGTCCAGCCGGTAATTTGTATGGCTTTTACACCATTTTGGGCACAATCTTCAGCAATGGTCAACAAGTCTTTGTAAGAATACCGGATGTCGTCTTCGGGATTGTTCATGTGTATCTGCTGCCAGGAATGTACCTCCTTGAACCATCCGGGAGAAGGAGGCGCTTTGAACCATGATTTGCGCCAGGCTTTGTAAATATCGGCGCCTTTATGCCACGTGCCCTGATAAGCCTGAATAACAACAGGGTGTAGCTTCAGGGTTTCTTTGGGTTGTACAAAAGGGAAATGTGTTGTATAAAAAACATAATGGACAGGTTTGTCCGCAAGGGAATCTCCCTTAGGGTTCACACCCGTGTCCCAAAGTTCATAGCTCACATATCCCGGCTTCATCTCCGTTTTGAATTGTACCAGATCCCTCACTGTAGTATCGTGATATCCGACGTAAAGCCCTTGTTTTTCATTACTGAGCAGCACGAACGGTGTGTATGGAAATTCCATCCAGTTCTGCGGATTGTCCACAGCGAAATAACCTGGCTCATTCTGGAATTTCGGGTAAATATTAAATCTGCTCATACCACCGTAGTCGATGCCCGATTGAGAAAAGGTCTTTTCCTTGTCAGGAATGGAGAGGTCGCCGATCTGGGGCCACCTGATGATTTCGATCACGAATGGGCTGCGATTAATAACCTCTCCGGTAAACGCCAGCCCTTCCTCTGTCAATTGCGCCGTTCCTTTGAATTCAATATCAAGTTTGCCGCCTTTCTCACTGACAAGGCCTTTCCATGTGAAGGTGATCTTTTTTTCTGTCTGATCGAATAATATTTTCGCCACATTTTGTTTGGTGCCGATTATAGGATTGAACCGCTGGTTTTCAAGGGGTACATTCATGTAAAATGACAGCCCCAATTCAGGTCTGTGTTGAATATTCCAATTCGTTTGCTTGTCAATCAGTTTTTCGAGTACTCCGGATTTTTCATTGAAAACAGCCTTCAATCGCTCATTTTCCAGGGTAATTTTCTGGGCGAAAATCTGAAGACTTATTAATAAAAATGTTACTGCAAAAAATGTTCTCATCACTTTCCCTCTTTCCATTGATTTGATTTTATAATTTGAACGGTAATCCCGTCACAAAGAAAAAACTAAAATTAATATTTAAAAAGTCATGGGATTGAGCATCTGCGCTTTATAGGATTGGCGATCGCAGGTAAATTGAAAAAAGTTATGAGAAATAGGAGAAATCATGATACAGAATACCGCTCAATAAGAGATTATCCACTAAATTAAGCTGATGAGACTTAAATTATCCTGAATATGAAAAGTGAAAAGGAAAAAATGCTGGCCGGAGAGCTATACAACGCAGGTGACCCGCTTCTCAGCAACGAGCGACGGAGGGCAAGAGCGCTTTGCAAAAGATATAATGAATTGACGGCTGACCAGCATTCATTAAAGCATGAGATTTTGACGAATCTATTAGGCAAACATGGCGAGGGGCTTAAGATTGAGCCACCGTTTTATTGCGATTACGGAAGCAATATTTTCATGGGAAATAATATATATTTCAATTATAACTGTATCGTGCTGGATGTGACAGCTGTGCAAATCGGTGAAAACGTGCTCATCGGTCCGAATGTGCAGATATATACTGCCACCCACCCGATGGACTATAAAGAACGGAAAGAGGGACTTGAATATGGCAAACCGGTCAAAATCGGTTCGGATGTTTGGATAGGGGGGAGCGCTGTTATTTGCCCCGGAGTCACCATCGGCGACCGGACTGTGATCGGAGCGGGCAGCGTGGTTGTGCACGATATTCCCGATGATGCTTTTGCCGCCGGAAATCCCTGTAAAGTCATACGATATCTCAATGAGGATACCTGAATCCGAGTATCTTGATCATCCTCTGAAACTCACTTTGTATCTTGGCCGTAATGACAATATCTCTTTCTGATACAGGATGCACAAACTTTAATTTGGATGCGTGCAACATCATGGTCGTCAAGCTGAATTTCTCTTTAAAAAGCTTATTTTGCTTATTGCAACCGTAAGGCCTGTCGGCAATGATAGGGTGATGCAGATGCTTGAAATGCTTTCTGATCTGATGTTGCCTGCCTGTCTCGGGATAAATTTCAACCAGTGAATATCTCGAAGTTTTGTTGTGTCCGGAAGGAAAATCCAATTCGACACGATCGAGTGTTTTGTATCGGGTTACCGCATCCTGCATGATGCCGTTTTCTTTTCTTATCGGATAGTCAATGATACCGGTGTCATCCGTAAACCCGCGGACGATGGCGAGGTATTTTTTGCTTATTTTCTTTTCGGCGAAAGCCTTTTGCATGACCCGGTGTATATCTTCATCAAGTGCAAAGAGCAATACACCGCCCGTTTTTCGGTCGAGCCGGTGCACAGGATACACATGCCTGCCGAGTTGATTTCTTAAAGTCTGCAATGCGAAAACTGTGGCATCTTTTGCCCTGCCGGTACGGTGCACAAGTAACCCGTGCGGCTTGTTAACTGCCACGATCCATTCATCCTGATATATAACCTCCAGCACCATGATCAGGATAATGATAGTCAAAATGGCTCAAAATTCATGGGCTCTATGGAAAAATGATGATTTATTTTGTTCGTGATAATGGAGAAGGGTGGGATTAATTATGAACAATATTGATTAACTTTGACATCTCTTTCATATAAAAAAGCCCATGAAAAATAAGTGTGACGAATCGATGTATGAAGACATAAGACCTTACAGGGACCATGAATTTCCGGTAGTAATGGAAAAATTGCTCTCATCGCCCCTGGCCAATGTACTTCTGTCATCCGTTTTTCCCGGTATGTCACTCGATTTGGTCAAAAATGAGCTCAGATCCATAAAAACGATCAATGAATTCCAGGGAAAAATCATATACAAAGTCATAGCCAATATCCTGGATAGGACAAGTGCCGGATTTACCACCTCCGGATTGGAAAATGTAAATGCGAAAGGTACCTACCTGTTCATTTCCAACCACCGCGATATTTTACTCGACCCGTCACTTCTGAATTACACAATCTACGGTCACGGTCTCGAGACAGCCGAGATTGCCATAGGTGACAACCTGATGCAAACCCTTTGGGTAAAAGACCTGGCGAGATTAAATAAAAGCTTTATCGTTAAGCGTAATCTCCCTGTACGTGAGCTAGTTGTAGCTTCCAGACATCTGTCGTGTTATATTCATGACACGCTCTTCGGGAAGAGCCATTCTGTCTGGATCGCCCAGCGTGAAGGAAGGGCCAAAGACGGCAACGATCGCACCCAGCACGGGTTGCTCAACATGCTCGGCCTTGCTTCCGACTGTGAACTGAAGGATTATTTTGCAAAGATGAATATTATCCCTGTCTCTGTTTCTTATGAATATGACCCGTGCGACGTTGACAAGGCGAGGTCATTGTATGCCATCAAGTTTTTTGGTGGCTACACAAAAGAAAAAAATGAAGACAACCTGGCAATGAAAAAAGGCATACAGGGTTATAAAGGAAAAATACATTTACACCTCGGACAATCGCTGAATGATAAAATAGCCCGCCTGCCGGATAATCTACACAAAAATGAGCTGATCGGCTACATAGCAGGCCTGATCGATAATGAGATCATAGGTAATTATAAGTTGCATAAAACCAACAGGATAGCCTGGGATATTTTAAATCATTCCGCTGACAATGTGGAGTATTATACCACTGAGGAGCGAGCGATATTTATCAGCGAGATAGAAAAGAAGGTAGCCTCCATGGCAGGAGAGGTGGATGAACTGAAGACAATTTTTCTGGAGATGTATGCCCGGCCGTATCAGAATAAAATCGAGCTGTCGGGAAAAATTTGAGTGCGGTTTATTGTACTTTATACACTAAGTATTTATCTTGTCCCTGAATCTCTCTGAGATACATTTTCCCTTATCTCTTTTACAAAAGA
Organism: Cyclobacteriaceae bacterium; assembly: GCA_015492915.1. Classification (GTDB taxonomy): domain Bacteria; phylum Bacteroidota; class Bacteroidia; order Cytophagales; family Cyclobacteriaceae; genus JAAUQL01. The sequence goes on along the minus strand of WGED01000441.1, from coordinate 5,123 downwards.
AAAATCATCCTAAATCCATGAAAAAATCAAAAGACAAATCTGTCCGCTACTCAAAATCCGGCAAAGGTATCAGCCGCAGGGGGTTTCTGAAAGGTGCCGGATTGACGACTGTTGGCACGGTGGCACTTACGGGAGGCATTTTAAGCGATGTGCATGCTGAGGAAAGAACCAACCGTGAAGTACTCGGGCCTGATGCGGTAGTTATCAGTCTGAAAATCAACGGCCGGGTTCGTTCGCTCGCGGTTGAACCGCGTACTACACTGGCATCAGCGCTGAGGGATCACCTCGGGCTTACCGGCACAAAAATCGGGTGCGACAGGGGCGCCTGTTCAGCCTGCACCGTGTGGCTCGATGGCAAACCCGTCAATTCTTGTCTTACCCTGGCCGTTGAGGCGGTCGGCAAAGAAATTACGACAATTGAAGGGCTTGGGTCCGAAGAAAATCTCCATCCTGTACAGGAAGCGTTTATCGAGCACGATGCATCACAGTGTGGATTTTGCACACCCGCTATGGTGATGACAGCAGCACATTTTCTGAAGCACAACCCTAATCCGGACCTGGAGGAGGTCAAAGTTGCTTTACGCGGAAATTTCTGCCGCTGTGGCACTCATCCGAATGTATTTAAGGCAACCATTGCCGCATCCAAAAAAATGTAACTGAAAATCATGGACAAGAAAAAGATAAAATTTCCATACGGAATACCGGGTCATAATCTCAGTGAGGTAGAAAGAGAGATACCTGCGGACGAACCGCCGGCATGGCCCGTCAATGAAAAGTTGAAATATGTAGGCAAACCGGTAAAGCGTTACGATGCTTTAGCCAAGGTAACCGGCAGGGCAAGATTTACCGCTGACGTGCGACTACCGGGTATGCTGTTTGCAAAATTTTTGCGATCTGACACTCCCCATGCAAAAATCACCAGGATTGACATTCGTCGGGCAGAGAGAATACCGGGCGTCTATGCCATCCATATCATAAAAGACATTGACGGTAATTATCCGGATGTAAAATATGCCGGCCAGGCTATTGCTGCAGTGGCAGCATCTTCGCTTGAAATTGCAACGGAAGCTGTTAAAAAAATCAGGGTTGATTATGATTACAAACCCTTTGTTGTGGATGTGGAGGAAGCCATGAAACCCGATGCGCCTGTTGTTTTTGAAAAAGAAATAGAAGCAAAAGAGGATGCAGGTGATGTGGGCGTTACTTACGAAGGTACCAAAGCGAGCGGCAACCTGCGCGGACCGACGACCAGCAGCTTTTATGGCGGCCCCAGGGGTGATCTTGACAAAGGCTTCAAAGAAGCGGATATGATCCTTGAACATACCTACCGTACGCAGGTGCAAACGCATGTTCCCCTCGAAACTCATGGCATGGTGGTTGACTGGAAGCCTGATTTGGTAACTGTTTATGCTTCGACGCAGAACACTAAAAATTTCAGAGATGAGATTGCCGATTATTTTGAAATCCCGCGCAGCCAGGTAAGAGTCATTTCCGAATTTACAGGCGGAGGTTTTGGCGCCAAGCACAGTGCAGGGATTTATGGGCCTGTAGCTGCAATTTTATCGAAAAAAACCAAACGCCCGGTCTGGCTGATGCTTGACCGCAAGGAAGAACATATCTCAGCAGGCAACCGCCCTAATTCCATACATTATCTCAGGATAGGAGTAAAAAAGAGCGGAGAGCTGACCGCTATCAAACAGGTTTCGCACGGTACGGCAGGGGTTGGTCTTGGTGCCGGTGTAGGGCGGATCGTACAGGCGATGTACCAGTGTCCTAACTTTACTACCGCCCAGTACGATGTCCTGACTCATGCAGGTCCGGGAGCGCCATGGCGTGCCCCGGGAAACGTACAGGGAGCTTTCGGCCTTGAACAGGCAGTTGATGAAATAGCCTACAAGCTGAGAAAAGACCCGCTTGACTACCGGGATATTATCGATAAGAGTGAAATCAGGAAGCTGGAGCGGGAGAGAGGAGCGGAGTTATTCGACTGGGATAAAAGAAAAGCGCCGGGTTCGGATAAAGGTGTGTTGAAGAAAGGGATGGGAGTGGCTCAATCGACTTGGCCCAGATTTGTACACCTCGATTCTACTGCTGAGGTCAGATTATTGAACGGGGGAGGCATCGAGATACGCTCTGCTGTACAGGATATAGGCACAGGCACAAAAACAATACTTGCGCAGGTTGTTGCCGAAGAACTCGGAGTCCCGATCGATGATGTAAACGTACTGATCGGTGATACATTTTTCCCCAACGGGCCTCCATCGGGAGGTAGTGTGGTAACCGGTTCCATTACGCCGGCTGTCAGGAATGCTGCATATAAAGCCAAAATGCAATTGCTGGAACAAGTTGCCGGAAAATGGAAATCCGATGTCAGCAATCTCAGGATAGCTGACGGGATAATTACCGATTCCAAAGATTCTTCAAAATCCATGACTTTTGGGGATGCACTCAAAGGGATGAGGACAGGCCAGATCATTGCAGTAGCATCCAGATCCGATGATTATGGCGGATTTAAGCAGGAATGGGGGTTGGCATACGGAGACCTGGGTTCAGTACAGTTTGCTGAAGTCACAGTTGATACCGAAACGGGGTTTGTCAAAGTCGACAGAATCGTTGCAGCACATAGCTGCGGGCGACCCATCAATACTGCACAGGTTAAAAGCCAGATCAACGGTGGTGTGATTCAAGGTATGTCATATGCACTCTATGAGTACAGGGCCATGGATAAGGAAACCGGAATGATGATGAACACAGGTGTGGATAATTATAAAATGCCATTCGCCATGGAGATCCCCGATATTGATATTGTGCTTATCGAGGATTACGGTGGCAGGTCATCGACTGATGCATACGGCATCGGAGAGCCTGCCAATATTGCAACCGCTGCGGCAATAGCCAATGCTGTGTATAATGCTATCGGTGTAAGGATTTATGAACTACCCCTTACGCCGGACAAGATTCTTAAAGCTTTGAAAAAGATATAATCATGCATAAATTCAGTTGGTACGAAGCCGGGTCTGTCGAGGACGCCCTGGCAAAAGTAAATGCCACCGTATCGGAAATTGTTGGCAGAAAACCCAATAATTCATCGGTAGTGTTTAAAGCAGGTGGTGTGGATCTCATGGACCTGATGAAAGAGGGTCTTGTGAACCCGGAAACGATAGTGAGTATAAAAAGCATTCCCGGGCTTGACAAGATTGAATATGATGATAAGGCTGGATTAAGGATCGGGGCAAATGCGACTTTGGGAGAGATTGAGAACAATGAGATTATAAAAGAGAAGTATCTCGCTTTACATCAGGCCGTAGCTGAAGCTGGTACAGCCCAACTGCGCAATTCTGCTACGCTTGGAGGTAATCTTGCGCAGCGGACCCGGTGCTGGTATTTCAGATCGATCCATCATGTGTGTTTCCGTAAAGGATCGGGGGTTTGTTATGCCCAGCACGGGGAGAATGAATTTCACGCTATTATCAACAATTCAAAATGTGCAAGTGTACATGCCTCATCTGTATCCACGGCGCTGATGGCTTTTAAAGCGAAAGTTGTAATAATGGATTCTGAAGGAAAGAAAAAAGAGGTTGAGATCGGTGATTTCTTCGTTCATCCTGAGACAGATGAGAAGAGAGAAAATATCCTTAAAGCCAATGAACTGATCACGGAAGTGGTCATCCCTCCCGTAACAACCGGCACAAAAAGTCATTATATCAAATATGTTGCCCGTGAATCGCATGACTGGGCGCTGGCCGATGTAGCCGTGACATTGGAAATGACCGGGGGTAAGTGCAGACGTGCGGAAATCGTGATCGGCGCGGCTGCTCCTGTGCCGCTGAGGCTGGATGAACCGGCAAAGGCCCTTGAGGGTCATTCGATCAATGAAAAACTGGCAAAAAAAGCAGGCGACATTGCGATGCGCAATGCCACACCACTGGCAAAAAATGCTTATAAAATCCCTGTATTCAGAGCAATTATAAAAAGAGCAATTCTCAAGGCTGTGTAAATATGGAAAAGATCAAACCAATCGATATGAAATTTTGCCGTTTTCTCAAAGCCAAAAACCCATTTGGCACCCTGGAAGGCGGCAGCAATGACTGGTATGTTTATGGCGATGCCAATACCATCTACTGGTGTGTTAAATCAACAGGTGCCGCCGGCCCTGACAACGGGTTGGTTGACCCCAAGCGGTGCATACCCGGCCGCAAATGCTACAGGGGCAGGGATTGAAAAAGTAGGTTAAAGCAGGGTGACAGTGATTCTGTTTTATTGACCGTTGTTAGCCTGATTCATGTAGGCTTCCATTTCCTCAGGTGTCAGCCAGCCACCGCCAAGCGCTTTGTACAGTTTGATGTAAGCGCTAAATAATTTCTGCGTTGTTTCCGATAAACTCAGCTCCGCTTCAAAGGCTTGTCGCTGACTTTCGATGAGTTCCAGATAACTGGTCACGCCCTTGTCATATCTTTCCTTGGAGAGGTCCTGTGCATGAATGGCGGCATCTACATGATACTGTCTTGCTTGCTTTTCCTCTTTAAGGGTCTGGATTTCCACCAAAGCGTCTTCCACTTCCTGAAAAGCGGTAATCACCGTACGTTCATAGGCATAGAGCGCTTGTTCTGTTTTGTGGCGTTGCGCCTGGACACGCTTTTTGTTTTTGCCAAACTCAAATAATGGCCCCAACAAGGATGCCCCGGCACTCCACGCCGGGCCATTGACGGTAAGGGCCGAGATATCGGTGCTTGCCACACCCAGCAGCCCTGTGAGGCTGATGGCCGGAAACCGCTGCGCCACTGCCACGCCGATGCGGGCATTTTCGGCATGCAGTTGATGCTCAGCCTGTATGATGTCCGGTCTCCTCGTGAGCAGCATCGAGGGCAATCCAACCGGAATGTCCGGGGGAAGGTCTTGCTCACTCAGTTCAACACCGGTTATGACCGGCGCAGGGTTTCTTCCCAAAAGAACGCTCAGGGCGTTTTCCGTCTGCGCTACACTTCTCTGAAACAGCGGTACTGAGGCGGCAGCGATAGCCATCTGTATTTTAGACTGATCGAGATCGATTTCCGGAATGATACCTTCGTTAAATCTCGCTTGTACGATTTCGAGCGATTCCTGCCTGAGTTGCAGGGTTTTTT
>WGED01000440.1 GCA_015492915.1 Cyclobacteriaceae bacterium | reverse complement strand
GATCAATGCTGCCGCCAGGGAAATGGCAACTCATACCAATGATGGCAACATCATCATTACGTGTATCATCATAAGAAAAAGACGGTGTTACTTCTTCAGGATATTCACGATGCTCTTTCTGCGTCTGTTGTGAATCGCTGTGTTGCTCAGCCTGTGATTGTGGCTTCGCAGTGGTTATTTGTGTTGACAAATATCGCGCCAGCTCCTGAAAGCTGGAATGCTTGAATAACATGACCGGCTGAAACAGGAGATTGAAGACTTCTTCTATTTTTTTGGAAATTCGCACATATTGAATTGAGTTAACCCCCAGCTCCATAAATGTCGACGCCTGTTCCAGCAAGGTGATATCGACATCAAGAACAGGGTTAAAGATTTCTCTTTTTAAAATATCAACAAGCTCAAGATCAGATTTTGTTACTGCCGAATCAACAGGCGCAGAGTCTTCATTTTTTTCCGAAGCTTTATTGCGATACTGGTAAAGTATCGTCAGATTATTTTCCAAATACGCACTGCGGCAAAGTTTACGTTGAATTTTCCCGATACTGGTTTTGGGAATACTGCCTTTTTTGACCAGAACAACATCATAAAGTGTCACTTCATGCACTTGTGACACAGCCGAAAATATTTCCCGGATGAGGCCTGCATACTGGACATTCCCATCCAGCTGTTCGGTTTCCTGCACCACAATAACCCTTTCCTGATTTAAAATATCACAGGAAAAAACAGCCGAGGCCAGCGTTAACTGCGGAACCTTGTTTTTAATTGTCCATTCCATATCAACAGGATGATGGTTCTTGCCATGAATGATCATCACCTCTTTTTCCCGGCCAACAATATAGAGATGATTATCTTCAACAAACCCCAGATCACCGGTACGAATGAACCCGTCTTTTATATTGTTGAGAACCGCTGCGCGGTCAGTTTCTGCGCCTTTATCCTGATTAATATAACCACTATATTGGGAGTCTGATTTTAACCATATTTCACCGATATCCTCCGCAGAACAAATCACGCCGGTATCAGGATCAGCGATTCTCAGTTCCAGCCCTTCCCCTAAAGCACCACAACTTGCTACCTGTTTACTATTGTTCTCCGATACTGAATATTTGACTTTATGTTGCGTTAAGCTGGCAATATCCAAGGAAAGATAACGCAATGGCGCACCGGGTGATTTAGTTGTAACGGAGCCGATTTCTGACAAACCATAATGCGGACAAAATATGTTTTCCCCCAGTCCCAGGCAGCGAAATTTACGCATAAAATTGTCATGCGTTTCCTTACGGTTGGCCTCTCCACCACTGATAATTGCTTTTAACGACTTAAGAGAAACATCCCCAACAGATGAAAGATCAATCAGGGAACAACAATAATCAAAAGCAAAATTAGGTGCTGCAATATGCGTTGCCTGATATTGGTCAATATATCCAAACCAGTCGCCAGGCGAATTGATAAAACCGCCAGGAGGAAGAATAACACTGGAAGCCCCTTTTAAAAGCGGCGCCAGAACACCAAGGTGAAGTCCAAAATTATGGAATTGTGGCATCCATGAAACGATGCAACTATTTTGCTCTACGGCCCACTGGCCGGCAGCCGTTTTCGCCTGTGACATAAGGCTGCCATGGCTGACAATAACCCCTTTGGGCTGTGATGTTGAACCGGAGGTGTAAAACAATAATGCAATATCATCCGGGTTTTTTTCTCTTTCCCTGCCCTCTTTGATTTCACTCTGCGCAAGAGAATCAATATCCAGCATCGTTACTGAATGCAGAACCGGGCTATCTTCAAGACTTCTTCTGGTTTCCGTATTTGTCAAAAGAACTGTCGCTTGACAGTCCTTCAGTAAGGATGTAATTTTGTCGGTTAAAATCCCGATCTGTGTAGTATCTGTTACAGGAACAGGTATCGCTATAACATTTGCATGAAAACATGACAGCAGGCCGTATATATATTCCAACCCCTGCGGAAACACAATCAATACTTTTTCTTGTGGTTTAACCTTTTTCTGTAAAGCCAAACCCAGCCTGCTCACCTTGTCAAAAAGGTCTTCTCCGGAAAGGAATACCGAGGAATTTTTTTCCCCATGAAAAATAAACCGTTTCTCCACAGGGTAGCGCTTGCAAAGATCAATAAATGAGTCGCAGGACCCGGAAGACGAACCCTTCAATGGATTTTCCCTTTTCATATCACCTCCCTGAAATGCGCAATGGAAATCTTTTTTTAAAATTAATCTGGCCGGTTAAATACATTGACTATGGACATAGTGTATTTTTCTGGCGACATAGACCTATGGCACTTTTCTTTTCGATGATTTTTACTCATTTACCAATAGTTCCGAAGTAAAGCTCGCAGAATCATGTTCGTCAATGTAATTTTTTCGGGAGCCGTATGCTTCAAAAATACAGCCGCCCCAACAGACTGAATAATCAATCCCATTCATCCATGCGCGTGATACGCCTCAATATCAGCAGGCCAGCAAAACATCCATGCAAATAATATGTTTTTAATCGGGTGCGCAACAGAGATTCTTGCAAAACTGTTGTATAACAACTCAAAATTTACAGTGCTTGCACGCCATGCTGTAAAAAAGAGCTGAAACAATAATTCTGAAGATTTTACTTTGGTGATTAAACGAATAGATTCTTGCGGTAATTGAAGCTTGGGGGAGCACATCAAAACACACTGAAATCGCATCACAAAACGAAAAATAAATTGTCTCTCCAAGGGGCTCGACTACCACGGCCAACAGCCGAAACACGGAACCCGGAAAACGCACTCTTCGGTGGCTTTATTCTTTTTTACATTTCACATATTCTCCCTGAAATATGTAACGGGAAATTTTTCTGTAATAGTGCCTAAAATCTTACTTTGATGATAAATCGAGTAAGTCCTTGACACAATTGGAGTGTGGGAGGGCACGTCAAAATATGCGGAGACTGTTTCACAAATTTCTGTTTTATGGCCAAGAATATGGCGGTACGTCTCAAGCTTTTCTTCCTTCCACATCAGTCCTATGGGGCAATCCGTTTCCAGCAGCTTGTATTGAATTGAACGGGAAAGCAATCCGAAAACAAATACAGATTCCGCATAAAGATAATTCTTATTATCACCGCAAAGTAAAACATTTCTTTCAAGCAATGGCGTTTCGGGAGGACAAAAAAACTCCTGACGCACATCACTGAGAAACATTTTTTGCCCGACTTTTTTAACCTTTATGGATTCCCCGGTATAAAGCGCAATGAGATCAGTCACCGTACCGTCAGTCTTTAACAATATTTGCTGGAATGTACTAAGTGGCTGGTCAACAACGACCTCAGTTCCTTCAGAAACAAAATTTTTCTGTGGCAACAGTTTCGGGCCTTCACCAGATTCAGATTTACCAAGCGGGTTGCATTTTATTGATTTGTTCATATCCATATGACCCACTTGATTAATTATCTGCACACAGGCGCCGCCACTGATCCCATGGCGCACGAACACAACAGCGTGCAGTCAACTGCGCAAACACATGCGCGGTTATTGACGACAATAAGTAGACACCACAACCGCCATAGGTATTTGCAATTATGCCCATACCAAGCTTTGATAGCAGGCGTCTACTACCTCCTTGCGAACCCTCCGGAGGAGACCACTAACACTACCCCGGGAGGCGTTCATTTTTATCAAAAAAACCGTACAAACGCAACAATTATTAATTAAAAACAGTTTTGTGCATTTCCTGCATACACACCTCTCACTATAATTTATTTCCGGTGAAAAGGTTTCAGATTTCCATTAAAAATTTGCGATCCTGAAAAAAAGACCAACAACAAATAGATTGTTTTCGGTTTTATTTCATAACTTATTTTTTACACTATTTAATTCATATCACAATACGGTAAGCATAGTAGGAAACCGCGGGAAAAACAGGAAAGAATATAAAAAATCACCTAACTGTAAGTGATCTGCAACTATACCCATTCATATCATTCAGGTAATTGGGTAATAAAAAATATACCGTTCCTGTTGGGTATTATTTTCCCGCAGGACATTTGATCCCGGCGTTTTTAGCCAACCCGGGTTCATCAACTTGATGTACAGCTCTCTTGTTTCCACTGTTTCCACAACGGCGTTAAAACACCCATGGCCTGCTGACCGTTTCATAGCATTTTTCCGGGCCTGAAAAACGCCTGTTTTTAGTGCATTATGAAATAAATGTGACATATGCCAACGGGTTTTAAGGAGTGCTCTGCCAGCGCCAAAAGCCCAAACCAAATCCTTGGTTTTATAAATTACCCAAGACGCCGACAACAATCGAAAGAAACTATATATTGTTATTTATTATAGAAGACTTTCTTTATCGGGCAATCAACCCGATTGCTGATCAAATTTTGATCAAAAATTCTGTTTCAGCTTACCAGAATCAGGGAAAACCAGCAGCAAAGACTCCGATAATACTTTTTAAATCAATATGTTATAAGTATTATTTTGCCTTGAAAAATTGCTCAAAAAATTGACAACAAACTACCCCACTGCTAGATTTTTGGCGTGTTTATCACCCGGTATCAAGTGATAAGCAGCGCAAAGCCAATGTTGTTTCTGGCTGAAAATGCGCTCACTAATCTACTGAATTTAGTGAGCGCACCTTAAATTTTATTAATATGTAAATGAGGAGATTTATTATGGGTATGGGACAAGGCGGTGG
>WGED01000439.1 GCA_015492915.1 Cyclobacteriaceae bacterium | reverse complement strand
GACAAATAAGCCTGTCGTTCAGCCCATTCGACATAGTCAGTAAAAACTACATCCTGAAAGGCCTGCATATCGAAGACGGCGAAATCAATCTCAAAATCGATAAAAACGGAAAAGCCAACTATCTGATTATAAAAAAAGACACTTCGACAAACGCAAAAACAGCTTTCCAATTTGAAAGCCTAACGGCCACAAATGTAAAAGTGGACTATGACGACAGGAAATCCGATGTCCATGTCGCCCTGTATGTAAAGGAGGTTGATGCTGCCCTGGAACAAAATAATGACCTGATTTCCATAGCACTGGCAGGCGATCTGGTATCGGATGAAATAAAGGTGAGGGAAAGGATATTTCTCAACAACAAGGTGGTAAGTGTCGATACGGAATTTGAGATTGACATGCCCTCCCGGCGGTATGAATTTAAAACCGGAAATTTGCAAATTGATCAGGGGCAATTTGAAATAACAGGTACCGTAGCTGTTGCGGAGAAGGATATTGACCTGAAATTCAAAGGAGTTAAAACGAACTTTCAGACAATCAATTCACTCCTTTCAAGCGATCTATCAAAATATCTGAAAGAATATCGCAGCAGAGGGAATGTATATTTTTCAGGATCAGTGAGTGGCTTATACGATGGCAACAACAAACCGCGAACTGAGATATTCTTTGGGGCAAATAATGCCCGCTTTTATCATCCCGAATACAAAAAGCAAATTAAAGATGTAAATCTCAAAGGCCATTTTACAACCGGCAAGTTAAATAAACCGGCTACCTACAAACTCGAACTGAAAAATTTCTCCTGCAACCTTGAGGAAAAACAATTGGAAGGCAGTCTGGTGATTCAGGATTTCAAACGATATCACACAGATCTGGTGCTCAGAGGTGGCCTGGATGTCAATACGGTGGTTATGCTTTTCCCAGAAAATTATGTGAAAACAGCCTTCGGCTCCATCGATATTGATGTGCATTTGAACGGCCGTATAAAAGATGCGGACCTTACCAAATCACTCAAGGCAGACGGCGATATTTCATTTCATAACGTGAGCTTTGTGCTGACCGGCAAAAAACTTCCTTTTAATAAAATAAACGGTGATTTATCATTGAGAAATAACGACCTGGCGATCAGCAACCTGTCAGGGATGGTGGGCAGTAGTGATTTCAGATTGAACGGTTTTTTTAAAAAAATCTCCAACCTGATCATCAATAAAAAAGGCAAGCTGAAGATGCAGGCCGATCTGCAATCGAATTATATCGACTTTGACGAATTACTCAAAAGCAACTTTGCCTCCCGCGATACTACAGGACAAAAAAAGAAATATGAGTTCAGGATCTCTCCAAAAATTGATCTTGACTTCAACTGCAATATTGATAAACTGAGATTTCAACGCTTTGAAGGGAGCAACATAAACGGCCAATTACTGATCCGGGACCAGCTTGCCGTATTAAAAAATGTCGCATTCTCATCGATGGGAGGGCGGATCAACATCAGCGGTTCGGTAAGTGCCCGGGACGAAAACCTCGTGGAAACCATTGCAGAGGCAAATCTCGATAATATAAGCATCGACAGTATTTTCTATGTATTTAAGAATTTCAACCAGACATGGCTTGTTGATAAAAATCTGAAAGGCCAGATATACGCCGACCTCAACCTGTATATGAATTTTAACAAAAACCTCATACTCAATTCCAATTCCCTCATTGCAGACATCAACACATCCATCTCCAATGGCGAGCTGAATAATTTTGAACCGATGATGAAGCTATCTGATTTTGTCGAAGAACAGAGTCTGGCAAATATGCGATTTTCCCGAATGACCAATCAGATCAGGATTGAACAACGTACCATATACCTTCCGCAGATGGAGATCAGATCAAACGTGTCAAATATTCTGATCAGCGGCACTCATACCTTCGACCATGAGATCGACTATCACCTGAGCGTACCGTTGCGCAGCTTTGTGAGCATCATGAAAAAAACCGGGTACAACGAAAGTGCTCGCAACGGCATGAACCTTTTGCTCAAAATCACAGGAACAACGAAGGATTATGAAATCACCTTCGACTCGAAAGCGTGGAAAGAAAATGTGAAAAGGGAACTATTTGATGAGAAAAAAGAGTGGAAAAACATTAAAAAACCTAAGGAAGAAGAAACACCTGAACTTGAAGAAGAGTATTTCGATTTTGACGATGGTGGCAACTAACCCTCCCCCACCCTTCGCTGATACCGCCCATGAAAAAATAGCTATTTTTTCATGGGATTTTCTATCGACCCAATCAGAAGGGGATAGAATGCATCTGTCTTTCTAATAATATTTTCCGGGCAATAAATAATTTTTTACATAATCCGTGATGCCCTCTTCAAGCGAGTGGAATTTATAGTCAAAACCAATTGATCGAAGCTTGTCCATTTTGGCTTCCGTAAAATACTGGTACTTATCCCTGATATCCTCCGGTGTATCGATAAAGGTGATGTTTTCTTCCATTTCAAGCGCGTTGAAAACCGCGCGCGTCAAATCGAGAAATGACCGGGCCTTGCCCGATCCCACATTGTAAATACCTGAATTTTTGCGATGATGCATCAGAAACACACAGGCTTCCACCACATCTTTTACATACACAAAATCACGCATTTGTTCCCCGTCGCGATAATCCGGATTATGGGAACGGAACAATTTCATGCCGCCTGTTTCCCTGATCTGATGATAAGCATGAAAAATTACCGAGGCCATGCGTCCTTTGTGATATTCATTGGGACCGTACACATTGAAAAACTTCAATCCTGCCCAGAAAAACGGTTGTTCCGTTTGCTTCAAAGCCCATTTGTCAAACTCATTCTTGGATTCCCCGTAAGGGTTGAGCGGCTTTAGTTTTTCGATCCGGTTTTCATCATCATCAAATCCGTTTTCGCCCATGCCGTAAGTAGCCGCTGAGGATGCGTAAATAAGCGGTATTTGATATACTATGGATTTTTGCCATATTTTTCGGGTAAAATTCGTGTTGAGTTTATCCAGGAGGTCTTTGTCGAATTCTGCCGTATCCGTGATGGCTCCGATATGAAAAATAAATTCGACTTCTTCATGATTTTCATCAAGCCAAGGTAGAAATTCATCTCTTTCCACCTGTTCCATGATCTTTTTGCCAATCAGGTTCTTGTTCTTATCGGAATTATCAAAATTATCAACTGCGACGATCGCATTGAAGTTGTCACTATTGAGCCTGCTCACCAGACAACTGCCGATAAAACCTGCTGCTCCGGTAACTATAATCATCTTACTAATATTATTATCATTGATTCTGTACTTTCATTTCCCGAAGCAAAATTAGAAGTAATTTCTTATTATTTTTGCATCCTTAAATAATATGGATAACAGATGATGTATTTAAGCAGGGACGTACATTTCAGTGCCGCTCACAAATTGTACAACGAAGACTGGAGTAAGGAAAAGAACAGCGAAGTTTACGGTGTCTGTTCCAATGAATATTATCACGGTCATAATTTCGACATGACCGTCACGGTAAAAGGACCCGTTGATCCTGAGACAGGGTTTGTGATCAATTTCAAAGATCTGAAAAGGATTGTGAATGATGAAATCATTGAAAAAGTTGATCATAAAAACCTGAATATCGATGTGGATTTTTTGAAAGGCAAATTAACCAGTTGTGAAAATCTCATCCTGGAATTCTGGAAAATCCTGGAACCTAAAATCCGGGAGGCCACCGACAACCGGGCCCAATTGCATTGCATCAAACTCAAGGAAACGGATAAGAATTACGCCGAATACTATGGTGAATAAATAAATATCGACCACACTGATACCAACCACAGATGAAATACTACATCATAGCCGGCGAACGATCGGGCGATTTGCACGGTTCCAATCTCGTAAAAGCGATTAAGAAAATAGACCCCGACGCTGTCTTTCGTGGTTTTGGTGGCGATTACATGAAAGAGTCCGGAGTTGAAATAATTACACATTACGGTGAATTATCCATTATGGGCTTCAGTGATGTGATCAAAAATATCTTTAAGTTCAAAAAGTACCTTTCCGATTGTGTAAATGATATCAACACCTGGCAACCCGATGCGGTCATCTTCATTGATTTTGCAGGTTTCAATATGCGGGTTGCAAAAAGGATTACTTCCGGAAAGATCATGAAGTTTTACTACATCGCTCCCAAGATCTGGGCCTGGAATCAAAAACGCGCTTTCAAACTCAAAAAAACCATCGATGACGTTTTTGTAATTCTTCCATTTGAAGAACCTTTTTTCAGGAAATTTGGCGTTAATGCCAAATATGTCGGCAATCCCGTACTCGATGCCATTAACTCCTTCGAATCGGATGAAGGTTTTCTGGCCAGGCACACTATCGTCGGTACGAACGGACTTATTGCGCTGTTACCCGGCAGCCGGAAGTCTGAACTCATTTATTCCCTTCCGGTCATGACGAAAGTGGCAAAATCTTTTCCAGACAAAACTTTCGGGCTATCAATAATCAAAAATCTGCCGTCCGACATTTATGAAAAAGCATTGAAAGAACCGAATATCATTCCTGTGGAAGAGGATAATTACAACCTGCTCCTGAATGCAGATGCCGCCATCGTGACGTCAGGCACTGCTACCCTGGAAGCTGCGCTTTTCGAGATTCCTCAAGTGGTCGTATTTCGCACCTCTCCTTTCAATTACACTATCAGTAAAAGCGTAATAAAAGTGAGATTTATTTCCCTCGTCAATCTGATTGCCGACGAGGAGGTGGTTAAAGAATTTATCCAGAAAGATTTTACACCGGAAATCCTCACCAATGAATTGAACACCATATTGAACGACGAATCTTATATTCGCAAAATGCTGAAAGGATACAGAAAAATCAGAAAAATGCTCGGTGAGCAAAATGCATCGGAAAATGCCGCAAAGGAAATATGTGAGATACTGACAAACTGCCGGGAAGAATTTATCCGCTAATTCCTATTAAGCCACCTTCAGCTTATTGATCTTGGATTTTTCAAATTTTTCCATGGCGTAATCAGCCGTGATCTTAAGTGTTTTCACGTCTTTGACAGACGGCAACTCAAACATGGCATCGTTCATGATGGTTTCGCAGATCGAGCGTAATCCCCTGGCTCCGAGCTTGAATTCCACAGCCTTATCTACGATGTACTGAAGTGCTTTTTTATCAAACTCAAGTTTTATACCCTCCATCTCAAACAGCTTTTTGTATTGCTTGGTCAGAGCATTTTTGGGTTCGGTAAGTATACGCATCAACGTTTCCTTATCCAGCGGATCAAGCGAAGTAATTACAGGTAACCGGCCTATAAGTTCCGGTATCAGGCCATATTTCTTCAGATCCTGCGCTGTGATGAATTGAAGGATGTTGTTGTCCTCCAACACATGGCGCTCTTCAATTTCGTTGTTCGACACAAAACCAAGGGGGGTCGTATTGAGCCTTGATTCAATAATACGCTGAATCCCGTCGAAAGCCCCACCGCATACAAACAGGATATTTTCCGTATTAATCGAGATCATTTTCTGATCGGGGTGCTTGCGCCCACCCTGAGGAGGCACATTCACGGAAGTTCCTTCCAAAAGTTTGAGCAATGCCTGCTGCACACCCTCACCACTTACATCACGCGTTATAGACGGGTTATCTGATTTTCTGGCAATTTTATCGAGTTCATCGATGTATACGATACCTCTTTCAGCCTTCTCAACATCATAATTAGCCGACTGCAACAGTCTGGTGAGTATGCTCTCCACGTCTTCTCCCACATATCCCGCTTCGGTAAGCACTGTGGCATCCGCTATGCAAAACGGTACCTGCAGCATGTTGGCAAGAGTCCGGGCCATGTAGGTTTTACCAGTCCCCGTCTCGCCGACCATGATAATATTGGATTTTTCAATAATGACGTCCTCTTCCTCGTCCACTTTTTGCATTAACCTCTTGTAGTGATTGTATACCGCTACGGAGATTACCTTTTTTGCCTCATCCTGCCCTACAACATACTGATCGAGATATTTTTTTATCTCCATGGGTTTCATGAGATTAAAATTCGGGGTTTCTTTAGTATCCCTTGTTTTATTCTCTTCCTGTAATATCTGGTAAGCCTGGTCGATGCAATAGTTACAAATATGGGCATGAATCCCCGAAACCATCAGATCAACATCCTTTTTCTTCCGCCCGCAAAAAGAGCAAGTTACTTGCGTCATTATCGTTAGTTATTTGATTTGCAAAACTTCATCAATGAGTCCGTATTCCTTGGCCTCAGCCGCCTTCAACCAGAAATCCCTGTCAGAATCCTTCTCAATCTTCTCATATTTCTGACCTGTATGCTTGGCAAGAATCTCATAGAGATCCTTTTTAACCGATAGTGTTTGTTTTAAAGAGATTTCCATATCCGATGCCGGGCCTTGCATGCCACTCATGGGCTGGTGAATCATGATACGGGCATGAGGTAATGCCGATCTTTTCCCTTTGGCACCGCCCGATAGCAAAATGGCTGCCATAGAAGCTGCCAGCCCTGTACAAATAGTTGCTATATCCGGTGTCACATACTGCATGGTATCATAAATGCCGAGACCGGCATATACACCGCCACCCGGGCTGTTTACATACAATTGAATGTCTTTCTTGGCATCAGTTGATTGAAGAAATAACAACTGGGCGGTAATAATGTTGGATATATTATCATCCACAGGAAGACCTAAAAATATGATCCTGTCCATGATCAAGCGTGAAAAAACATCAATTTCCGCAAATCTTGTCGGCCGCTCTTCAATCACCGACCTTGTCATATTTTCAACCACCCGGACATATTTATCTACCGTGCTGCCATTGAGGCCCTGCCCTTTAACTGCGTATTTTCTGAATTCTTCTTTGTTTAACTCTTTATCAATCATTGGTTTAAATTTTCTTTATTCTTCACAAAATTAAAAAAAAAGCCCTTTGTTTAAAGGACTTTCCTCTAAATGAATCGTATCCATCTATTTCTCAGCCTTTTTGCTGAACTCATCCCTTGTCACCTCTTTGACGGTTATATTGGCATTTTGTTTTATAACATCCATAATTTTTTCCGTCCTGAGTTGGTTATATATCTGATAATAATTCTCTCCGTTGTTTTCCTGAAGATAATTGTTAGCCATAACCTCAAGGTTTTTTTCCAGCTCTCCTGAGAAATCAATATTTCCAAACTGGGCTTTATACAGATTTTTTGTTTTGTCCAGCACTTCTTGATACTCGACTTTGATGTCGTGATCAGCAGCGATCTTATTTTTAATAAGCGTCCATTTCAGATCGCGGAGATAGTGTTCAAAATCTTTTTCTAGTTCCTCTTCCGTAAGTTGCTCATTGGTGGCGAGAATCCACTTTTTATAAAATCCCTCAGGGAGTTCGATTTTCGTGTCCTTGATCAGTTTTTCCTGTATCTGATGTGACAAAAGATACTCGCTTTCGTCATCATAATTCTTCTTATATATCTCAGTATATTTCTCAATAAACTCCTTTTCTGATTTCACTTCACCCTCACCGAATATTTTATCAAAAAACTCCTGATTCATCTCTGCCGGAATCACCCTGTTGACGTTCTTAACTGTAAATTCAAACTCACCCTGAAGATTCTTCACTTCATCGTCAGTCATCCCGGTAACAGCTTCAAGATCGGCAGACTCCTTGAAAAGTTTTTGAATGTCAAATTTGATAACATCACCCTTTTTAAGGCCAATGAATTTTTTCTGAAATTTCTTCGCCACTTTACCTATTTCGATCAGGCAGTCTTTAGAGAACTCCGAAGACTTCTGAGCAAGTGTCCCAAACAAAGAGTCCCCTTCCTCGCTCACTTCAGGATTGGTCATTTTTCCATAGCGTTGTTTCAATTCTTCAATGGTTCTGTCTATCTCCTTTTTATCTAACTTAATCGCGTATTTTGTTATTTTGAAATTAAGGTCATATTTAAAATCATCCACCAATCCGATCGCATATTCAAAATCAAATTCCGTCTGACTGTCCCAGTCGATTTCTTTTACCTTATCATTGTTTGGTATTGGATCACCTATGATTTTTATATCATTATCCTTGATGTATTTTGTCACGGCATCAACGAGAATCTTGTTAATCTCTTCAGCTCTGACTGCCTTGCCGTACATTTTTTCAATGAGACTCAAAGGTACTTTGCCGGGTCTGAAACCCTTCAAGGTAGCTTTCTTTGCATAATCTTTGAGTTTTTCCTTAACTATCGGTTGATAATCATCTACCTTTAGTTTAACTTTAATTAAGGCCTCAGTGCCGGTGTTTTTTTCTAATTGAATATCCAAGACAAATAATATTTAGAATTGTTAACAATAAACCCTCAACTTCGTTTTGTTTTAACGGCATTGAGGGCTAAATATGTGCGGATGGAGGGACTCGAACCCCCATGCCTTGCGGCGCTAGATCCTAAGTCTAGTGCGTCTACCAATTTCGCCACATCCGCAGTGACAAAAAATGGAATGCAAAGGTACAATAATTTACTTTACTTTCAATCGTTTGGATTTCTTTTTTAATTCGGCAAGGACGTGAATATTTTATGATAGAATTAGCGCAAGAACAACTGGAACAGGAAAAGAAAGAGATCATCAGAAGATACCGCAAGCTGTTGCGGCATGCAAAACCCTTTCTTAAAGACGATGATGCTAAAATCATCAAGAGAGCATTTAACATGTCGCAGGAAGCACATAAAAATATGCGGAGGCGCTCCGGCGAACCTTACATTTTCCATCCGTTGGCAGTAGCTCAGATTTGTGTCGAGGAAATAGGACTGGGAACCACCTCGATTGTTGCCGCATTACTTCACGATGTGGTCGAAGATACAGAGCTCGAAATAGAGGATATTGAAAGACACTTCGGAAAAAAGGTAGCTAAAATCATTGATGGCTTGACGAAAATTTCCGGTGTATTCGACTATGGCACTTCGCAACAGGCTGAGAATTTCCGAAAAATGCTATTGACCCTTTCCGATGACGTAAGGGTGATTTTAGTAAAACTGGCCGACAGGCTCCACAATATGCGCACACTCGACAGCATGCCGAGGCATAAGCAGATCCGCATCTCCTCTGAGACCATATACCTTTATGCACCGCTTGCACACCGACTTGGACTTTACGCCATTAAATCAGAGCTTGAGGATTTGTATCTGAAATACGCCGAGCCCGCCACTTATGCAGAAATTGTAGAAAAAATAAAGGTCTCTAAGGCCTCGCGTGACAGGTTTGTCCGAAATTTCATTAATCCCATACAAAAAGAACTAAACAAGAGGGGTTTTAAATTTACAATCAAAGGTCGCCCAAAATCCATCTATTCAATATGGAATAAAATGAACACACAGGGCATCCCCTTTGAAAAAGTGTATGACCTGTTTGCTGTCAGGATCATCCTGGACCTGCCACCGGAACAGGAAAAAGCAGGTTGCTGGCAGGTTTACAGTATTGTCACCGATTATTATCAACCAAACCCCGACAGGCTACGTGATTGGATCAGCACGCCCAAATCCAATGGTTACGAATCGCTGCACACCACTGTCATGAGTAAAACCGGTACTTGGGTCGAAGTGCAAATTCGCTCAAAAAGGATGGATGAAATCGCTGAAAAAGGCTATGCTGCGCATTGGAAATACAAGGAAAAAAAGATGGCCAGGTCAGAATCAGACCTTGAAGCTTGGATTACCAAAGTCCGGGAAATCCTTGAGCACGACGATATTTCGGCAATAGAATTTGTCGATGACTTCAAGCACAGCCTATTTCACGACGAAATATTCGTTTTTACACCTAAGGGCGAACTTAAAAAATTGCCGGGCGGTGCAACAGCACTCGATTTTGCCTTTGAGATACACTCTGAAATAGGTGCTAAATGCATAGGTGCCAAGGTGAATCAGAAATTGGTTCCCATTAATTACAAGCTTAAAACCGGTGACCAGGTCGAAATAATTACTTCAAACAAACAAAAACCCAATGAAGGCTGGCTGAATTTTGTCGTCACTTCAAAAGCGAGGACAAAGATCAAAGATGAGCTTAAAGAACAAAGGAAATCAGCAGCTCTTGAAGGCAAAGAAATCGTAAAAAGAAAACTGAAACAAGTCAAGCTCGAACTCAACAGCGAAAACCTGGACAAATTACTTGAGCATTTTGATCTGAAGTCAGCATTAAATCTTTATTACCTCGTCGGTAAAGGGAAAATTGATCCCAAGGAAATAAAGAAAATAAAAGAGTTTGAAACCAAGCCAGCCAGACGGAAAACACAAAAAATATCAGACTCTGATGCTTTAAAGAAGAAAATAAAAGAATTTACAGGCCAGAAACGTGACCAATTGCTGATTGGTGATGACATGGATATTGTCCAATATTCATTGGCTCCTTGCTGCAATCCAATTGCAGGGGATGATGTTTTCGGTTTTGTCACCAGCCAGGAAGGAATAAAAATTCACAGAGTAAATTGCCCGAACGCAGCCGAACTCCTTTCCAAACATGGCCACAGAGTTGTAAAAGCCAAGTGGATATCACAATCGGAGCTCTCATTTCTTGCAGGTCTTAAGCTCAGGGGCACTGACCGTGTCGGGGTTATCAGTGATGTAACACGCGTTATATCAAGCGAGCTTAAAGTCAATATGCGCTCATTTTCCATCGAGACTGATAACGGCGTTTTTGAGGGCAATATTGAATTGTATGTTCACGACACAAAACATCTGGAAACTTTATTAGACAGCCTGAGACAAATTGAAGGTATAGAAGAGGTTGAACGTATTGATGTCCACTAACAAAACATTACGCTATAAGAATTCATTGATGCTTTGATTATATATGGCAATTCATAACTTTGTAGGCCGTTCAGGAAATTTGCGTAAACCATAGCAATGAATTATGGAATATAGTCATGAAATAAAAAAGGGGGTACTGATTTTGAAGCTGTCAGGTGATCTGATCGGTGAGAACCACGGCCCCGAACTCATCTCTGTCGTGAGTGATGCCATCAATAATGACATAATTTTTTGTGCTATAGATATCCAAAACGTCCGGTATATCAACAGCAGTGGAATCGGTGTGTTGATTACAATTTTGACCAAATTCAGAAACAAGGGAGGCGAAGTAGTCCTGATCCAGCCTTCGGATTCAGTTCAGAAACTACTCATTATCACAAAACTGAATGCTATTTTTACCGTTGTTCCTGATTTAGATCACGCTTTTAAAGAATTAGTTAAATCGTAGAAAGAATGAAAGCTGATGTAATT
>WGED01000438.1 GCA_015492915.1 Cyclobacteriaceae bacterium | reverse complement strand
CAATACTGCCGATCGCATAACCCGAGACATAAAACCGGTTTTCCACAAATCCCCGGAGGCTGTTGAGCCCGCCGAGCCTGAATAGATCGCTTCTGAAAAGATAACTGCCCGACAGGTACCCTCCCCCGATTTGCGTTTTCAAAATAAAATTATTGACTATTTTCCAATACTTTATCACATCCAGTTTCACCCTGTATTGAAGGGTGTTCATGTCGATGCCCTTATAAACTTCATCTTTGAACGCCGGATTCCTGATGATCTTCTTTTGCCCGACCGAGCCATGCAGCGCCAGGCTCCATCCTGAAATTGGGAAAAGCGGATCGTTCAGTCTGTTGAAATTATAGTTCAGGCCGTAGTAGTTGAGATTATAGTCCGAATTGTCGGGAAGTTCGCCGGCATCTTCATAACCATAGGTGCTTATAAGCCTTGAGGAAATAAATTCGGAGCGGAACCCGAGCATGCTGCTGTTTTTTGATAGTAACGACAGCTCGATACCCAGTCTGCGATTGAGAAAAGTGGTATCCTGCTTGAGCAAATGAAAATCACCCTGGATATTGAGGGGTGTGCGAAAAAGATTGGGATGGAAGTACAGCACATCGAGCAACTGGGACAGGGCATCATAACTTTGCCAGTTGAGCATTAACCGCTTACCCGAAGTAAAAAGGTTGCGCAGGTCTAGGTTTACCCGTCCCGTGATCAATACCTTATTCCCGTCTTTCTGATTGGGCAGCACCCCGATGATGCCATCGATGCGGCTCACTTTGTTTTGCCTCAGGGCGAGTCCGACGGAGCATTTTCCTTCTGAAATAATGATCTCGGGTTTTTCAGTCAAAGTGACAAAACTCAGGAGCTTCAGCTTGTTGGAAATCTCACGAATAAGCTTTTCTTCATACGGCTTTCCCTTGTAAATCCCCAGGTGGGTCATGATATATTTTTCCTTCACTTTGTCAAATTCTTTGAGATACAGCGAATCAAAAATAATGTAGGGCCCAGGCTGATAATTGATCATCGCGCTGATCTCATGGTTCGTGATCTTTATGGAATCCAGCTTTACCGAAGCAAACGGATAACCGTTGTTTTCGGCATGATCGAGAATACTGTTGATAAGGCGGGCGATACGGTTGTAAGAAAATGACCGGCCGGAAAAAGCTGTGCCGCTGTAGCCCGCCTTGTTCAGGATCTCCGAAGGCACGTTGCCGGGATTCAGCATAGCCATCCTGAATGGTTCGCCGGCGAAAAAATTAACCGAAATCTCATGGGATTTCCCCCTTTTTATTTGATAGGTGCAGGCAAGGTACCCGAGCCCATACAGGCTTTGCAGTTTGGCATTGATCAGCTTTTGCAATTTGAGGGAGTCTGCGTCATGACCCTCTTCGGGAAAGAGTAATTCATGAGAATCCTGCGATTTATACACCCGCATTTCCACATTGAAGGCCGCTTGCCCAATTGCAAAAAGCGGACAGAGCGTTAAAAACAATGAAAGCCGTATGATGTTGATTCTCAAAATATTTTAATGATACTTTGCATCAAAAATAACGATTTTGCCGGGTCTTTATATTCATATTCCATTTTGCAGGCAGGCCTGCTACTACTGCGATTTTCATTTCAGCACCAATCTGTCGTATCGCGAAGAGATGGTACAGGCTATGATCAGGGAAATAAACCTCCAATCCTCATACCTCCAGGACAACACCCTGCAATCGGTTTATTTCGGTGGCGGCACTCCTTCAATACTCGACATCCCACAACTTGAGGATCTGCTCCATGAAATTTCATCAAATTTTCATATCAGCGAGGGGGCCGAGATCACGCTTGAGGCCAACCCCGATGATCTGTCTATCGAAAAATTAAATTCTTTGAAAGCGCTGGACATCAACCGTTTGAGCATCGGCATTCAATCATTCGATGACCGGGCACTCCAATTTCTGCACAGGGTACATAATGCCCGGGAAGCCATGGAAAGCCTTGACAAGGCCCGTCATGCAGGATTTGACAATATTTCCATAGATCTCATGTTTTCATTGCCGGGGTTCTCAACAGATATGCTGAAGAAAGACCTCCGCCGTGCAATGCACCTTCGACCGGAACATATCTCAATTTACAACCTTACCATTGAGGAAAAGACTGTTTTCGGCAACTGGCAGAAAAAAGGGAAGCTCACTGCGACAAATGATGACGACTCCGCCCGTCAGTTTGAGCTGATCATTTCGACGCTCGAAGACCATGGGTATGAACAATATGAAATATCAAACTTCTGCCGCAATGGGCGCTATGCTGTTCACAATTCGTCTTACTGGAAAAATGTGTCGTACCTCGGCATCGGTCCGGGCGCGCACTCCTACGACGGCAAAAACAGACAGCACAATGTGGCGAACAACCACCTTTACATGAAAGCCCTTGCCCGGGGCAGTGTCCCCTTTACCATGGAAAAATTCGATAAAAAGTCATGGGCCAACGATTATATTCTCACCTCGCTACGCACCAAATGGGGTTGCGACCTGAAGGTGTTGCATGAATTTTCGGGATATAAATTGATAAAATCTCATGAGAAGGAAATTGAAAAGATGCAGGCAGAGCGATTGCTTTATTCGGAAGACAATAAATTGTTTCTGACACGAAAGGGGCGCTTCCTGGCCGACAGCATCACTGCCGCTCTGTTTTGGGTTTAGAAATTGGCGCCACCACACGCAGCAATATTCCGATAACCCTGAATTGCGATACTTCCGCCTGTTGCTTTTTCATCTTATCCACATCGCCGAGACCTATGGTATAACGGGCTTCGGCCTGTAATTTCCCAAAGCCAAGGCGATACTCCAGTCCGCCTCCCGCTATCAATCCGAAATCGAGCCTGTTGTCCTTTTCTTCATCGAAAGTATAGTCGTACGAAGTTCCTTCGCCTGTATTGTAATCTTCAAATGCATAACTGCGACTCAGCGCGTAGCCGATATACGGCCCGATGTTGAACAAACCCCTCAGTTTACCGCCACCAATGTTAACGTGCGTGAGCACCGGCATTTCGACATATGTCATCCGGTTTGTTTCTTTAGTGTCATTGCCGCCGAGGGTATCACGGACTATCCAGCCTCGTTTGGAATAATTAAACTCCACCATGATTCCGGCATGCTTGTCACCCATAAACTGTACTGTCAGGCCACCGATAAACCCATTTGTATATTCTACCTGGAGGTACCTGTAATCGAGATTATTGGTGAAATCCATCTTTGACAGATTGCCGCCGCCTTGCACGCCGATGCTTATTTGAGCAAGGGAAGGCAGTGTCAGAAAAATGAAAGAAACAGTTGCTGATAAAATTCTGTTCACAATCTTTGAACTTTCGTTGTTCAAATTTATTGAGAAATCGGTCAATAAAAACCTAAATCGGATTAATTCGGCTTTTTGTGAT
>WGED01000437.1 GCA_015492915.1 Cyclobacteriaceae bacterium | reverse complement strand
TTGCGGCAGCTTGTCATGAAAATAGCCTTATTTTCATAGGCCCCCGCGCCGAAGTGCTCGAGCTGATGGGCAATAAGCTCGCAGCAAAAAAAACCGTCGAAGACCTCGGCATTCCGGTAATCAAAGGACTAAAAGGTGAAAAAAATGAACTGGCAAAACATGCTGATGAGTTGGATTATCCTGTCCTGATCAAAGCGGCGGCCGGTGGTGGCGGCAAAGGCCTTAGAATAGCAAACGATAAAAATGAATATGCCGATCAATTGGCAAATGCCGCCAGGGAAGCTGAAACTTATTTCGGCAATCCTTCATTGTACATTGAGCATTATCTTGAAGAACCGAGGCATATTGAGGTGCAGATATTGGGAGATAACAACGGCAATGTCATACACTTGTATCATCGAGAATGTAGTCTGCAGAGGAGGTTTCAGAAAATTATTGAAGAGGCGCCCGCTGTTAGCATAAGTGAGAAATTGAGCGAGAAGATATTGGCAGCCGCCGTTTCAATCGGTCGTCATATCGGATACACGGGGGCGGGCACTGTAGAATTTCTCGTGGACAAATACGGAAAATTCTATTTTCTGGAGATGAATACACGCATCCAGGTGGAACATCCTGTTACTGAAATGATCACGGGCATTGACATTGTGGCGCAACAGATCAGAATTGCCGAAGAAAAGCCATTGAAACTGCATCAGGAAGATATAAGTATTACCGGTCATGCCATCGAGAGCAGGTTGTATGCCGAAGATGCCACAGATCAGTTTAAACCTTCACCAGGGAAAATCCATTATTTCAGAGCCCCCGATACATCACTTGCACGGACAGATACCTGGGTGAAAAGCGATACAGAAGTCTTGCCTGATTATGACTCATTGCTTGCCAAAATCATCACACACAGAGCCAACCGGCATGATGCCCTAGCTGTGCACCTTGAAGCATTAAATGACCTCAAAGTCATAGGTATTGAGACAAATCAACTCTTCTTGCAGGAGATCATCCGCCATCCGAAAGTCCGGGATAATAAGATATCTACCACATTCATTGAAAACAATTTATCCGAACTCATCGAATACAAACACAGGAAAAATGAGCTTATACATTTTGCTCTTGCCTCCGCAGCACTGTACCTGACCACGCCCGGAGAACGCAGCAATGTGTGGGAAGAGATTGGCTATTGGCGGATTATGAATGTTGTGGAATTGTCTTGTGACGGAAAGGCATACCACATTGAATACGAAAAAGCGGGAGAAAAGCTCCTGATTTTCATAGATGGGGAAACATATGAATTTAAGGTGATTTCAATAACCGGAAATGATATAGTGCTCGAAACGGGTGGATATCTGACCAATATTGCCATGGCATCCGATCCGGACAATTCCTTGTTGTTTATCGTGGTAAAGGGGCATCAATTCCGCATAAAAAAAGGCCCGGAAATATCAGAGAATGTTGTGTCGGGCCATGAGAAATCAGGCATTTTAAATTCCAAAGTTATATCACCCATCCCGGGCATAGTCTCGAGAATCTATGTGAAAAATGGCCAAAAAGTCATGAAAAATGAGAACCTTTTCATCATAGAAGCCATGAAGATGGACAACTATATCGCATCGGATTTTGACGGGGTTGTGGGAAAAGTAAATGTGAAGGTAGGCCAGCATATCATGGCCAACCAGGTATTGCTGGAGTTTAAAAAAAACAGTGGGAAACAGCTATGAAAAAAGAAGGAATTATTCGAATTGGAAATGCCGGAGGATTCTGGGGGGATGACCCGGATGTATTGATGCGACAGGTACAAGGCGGAGCACTGGATTACGTGACCATGGACTACCTGGCCGAGATCACTATGAGCATATTGCAAAAGCAACGAAAATCCACGGCCACAATGGGTGCGGAAGGCGGATATGTGTATGACTTTATCGGGCATTTTATGGAAGCAGCTCCTTTGCTCAAAGAAAAGGGTGTGAAAGTTATCACCAATGCCGGTGGTATCAATCCCTTTGCCTGCGCCTCAAAGCTTGATGAAGAGCTGAAAAAAGCAGGGCTCGATTTCAGGATTGGGATCATCGAAGGTGATGACATTTACAATAAGGTGATGAACAGAACCTTTGAAGGGGAAAAGTTTACAAATATGGAAACGGGGGAGTCTTTTGAAAAAATCAAAGACCGCCTCGAAAGCGCCAATGTCTACCTTGGCGTGGCACCAATCGTAGATTTATTGCAACAGGGCGCTGATGTGATCATTGCCGGCAGGGTCACCGATACTTCCCTGGTGATGGCGCCGGCCATTTTCGAGCACGGATGGGCACTGACCGATTGGGACAAAATTGCTGCCTCCCTGGTTGCAGGTCATATTCTGGAGTGTGGCGCCCAGGCATCCGGAGGTAATTTCACCGATTGGCGGGATGTGAAGAAATGGGAGAACTTCGGATATCCGATAGCCGAAATACATGCCGACGGCAGTTTCGTGGTAACGAAGCATGCGGGAACCGGCGGATTGATCAATGTTAACGTAGTCAAAGAGCAGTTGGTCTATGAGATGGGTGATCCGCAAAATTATATCAGTCCGGATGTGGTTGTCGATTTTACTACGATCAAACTTTCGGCAGATGGCAAAGACCGGGTCAGGGTCGAGGGGGCAAAAGGTCATCCTCCCACACCCTTTTTAAAAGTTTCGATGGCTTACCGGAACGGCTTTACAGCTTCGGGGGCGATCATCGTGAGCGATGCAGATTCGCGGGAAAAAGCAGAAGTATTAGACAATACATTTTGGAAAAGATTGGGCATAAGTTTCGAAAAGAGAAATACTTCCCTAATCGGATTAAACAGTTGCCATGGTGACTTGGCAAAACGCGGGGAGGCCAATGAGATTTTACTGCGTTTTGCCGTTTATGATCAGGATAAGTCAAAAATAGAGAAATTCTCATCAAAGATTGCATCTCTGATATTATCCGGTCCGCAAGGTATAGCGGTCACCTCCGGCAGGCCCAGGGTCAGATCGGTTGTTAGCTATTGGCCGTGTCTGATAGATAAAAAGAATATAGCCGTTAAAACGAGGCTATTGCATGATGGCAATGAAAAAATTGTCCACGTCATAACCGGTCATGAAACGGAAAGTTCGATCAATGCCCCGAT
Organism: Cyclobacteriaceae bacterium; assembly: GCA_015492915.1. Taxonomy (GTDB): domain Bacteria; phylum Bacteroidota; class Bacteroidia; order Cytophagales; family Cyclobacteriaceae; genus JAAUQL01. Next base: position 1,662 of record WGED01000437.1, on the reverse strand, counting down.
CGCCCAGGAGAGTGGCAAAATACCGTTTAGATCATGGGAATTTCCCTATGGGAAAAGGGTAAAGATTGAAGAACTGTGCCTGGCACGCTCTGGCGATAAAGGGGATACTGCCAATATTGGCCTGATAGCCCGGAACCGGTATATTTATGAGTTTATCAGAACACATTTCACTGCGAGTTTCATTAAATATGTTTTCAAATCATTCTGTAAGGGGAAAGTTATTCGTTATGAGCTTGATAATCTTCAAGCCTTAAATTTTCTGTTGGAGGAATCATTGGATGGCGGCGGTACGCAATCGCTGATGGTCGATGCACAAGGAAAAACTTTTGCCTCCGCTTTACTTAATTATAAAGTTGAAATCCCCGCTGACTTATACCATCACATGAAAACCATTTAAACACCCTGCTATGTCAAATAATATTTATCATCCTGCGCTGAAAGAAGAGCATGACCTGATACGGCAATCCGTCAGGGATTTTGCCGAAAAAGTCATAAAGCCTGTCGCCAAAGAATTGGATGAAAAGGAAACGTTTTCCGAAGATATAGTGAACAAAATTGGTGAGATGGGCTTATTTGGTATCAACTGCCCCGCTGAATACGGAGGACAAGGTATGGATACCTTGTCATACATTATCGCTGTGGAAGAGCTTGCCAGGGTTGACGGATCGCAAGCTGCAACAGTGGCTGCGAACAACTCTCTGGGTATAGGCCCTATTTTAAAATTCGGTACGGAGGTACAGAAAAAAATATATATACCACAATTATGTACCGGTAAGAAGCTCTGGGCTTTCGGACTGACGGAGCCCGGAGCCGGCTCTGATTCGAGAGCCACAAAAACGACCTCCTCACTGAAAGATGGTGAATGGATAATCAACGGTTCAAAAATATTCATCACCAACGGATCCTCTGCACTTACAGCCGGTATCACAGTGCAGACTGTCTCCCTTGATCACGAAGACAAAAAGTTTAATACGATCCTCGTTGAAAGCGGCACGGAAGGCTTAAAGACCCGAAAAATGAAGAACAAAATGATGTGGAGGGCTTCCGACACGGCGGAAATCTATTTCGATAATGTAAAAGTTCCGGAAGAAAACATCCTTGGAGGCATCGGGCAAGGCTCAAAAATCATGCTTTCTACACTTGATTCTGGCAGGTTATCCATTGCAGCAATGGGTTTGGGTCTGGCGCAGGGCGCTTATGAAATGGCACTGGAATATGCCAATACGCGTCAACAATTCGGCAGAACCATATCTAAATTTCAGGCTATTTCCTTTAAGCTGGCTGACATGGCTTCAAAAATTGAAATGGGCCGAAACCTGCTGTATAATGCCTGCTGGCTCAAAGACACAGGAAAACCCTTTACCAAAGAAGCCGCTATGGCCAAATTGTATTGTACTGAATTTGCCAAAGAGGTGGCGGATGCTGCAGTTCAAATACATGGTGGTTACGGATTGATGAAGGATTATGATATAGAGCGTTTTTATCGCGATCAGCGTATCCTGCAGATTGGGGAAGGAACTTCTGAAATCCAACGGATCGTCATCGCCCGCCAAATAGGGGTTCTATAAAAATTTTAATAGCCCGTACTTGGCCCGGTATTTCCCGAAAACAACCGTTTTTTCAAAAATCACCTTATTTTCATACATCTGAGATCATTAGATG
>WGED01000436.1 GCA_015492915.1 Cyclobacteriaceae bacterium | reverse complement strand
GCGCCACCCACAGGCCGTCGCCGGCTTTTTGGAATCCTTTTATGGTAAAACCACCCGAAATAATGGCTTTACCATCGGCAGGGCCTTCATACACAACCGGCGCTGCTGCCGAGCCGCCGTAGGCGGGAGTGAACTCCAAAGGGGTTTTGAGTTCATAGGTGCCTGGCAGCACCTTTATCAGGATGGTGTCGGCGCAGTTTTTTGTCTGTTTCATTTCGCGTACCAGGTCGCGTGCTCTTTGCAGGGTCTGCACGGGCGCCGTGGCGGTGCCTGCGGCAGTGTTATCGCCATGGGGGGAAACGAAAATTTCTATACACTGGGCTTTTGCAAATACTCCTGCGAACATGATGGCCGCCAGGACTATAAAAAATGATGCTTTTTTCATGGCTGATAATTTTTTACGGTTTCTATCAAGGCAAAAATATTTTCCTCCGGCGTGTCGCGCGGTATGGCGCAACCGGCATTTACGATGAGTTTTGGTGAATTTTTGTAGATATCGAGCAGTTCACGGGTCTTTTCGATCACGAGTTTCCTGCTGCCTAGCGCCAGTACACCCGACGGGTCGATATTTCCCACAAACACCATATCATCACCCAGCACCCGCAGCACCTTGCGGATGTCAGTCTTGTAATCAAGCTCCAGTCCGTCGGCGCCTGTTTTTATCATATCCTCAAGGATCATTTCGGTGTCGCCGCAGATGTGCAGCAGGTAGGGCAACCCGTGCCTGTGTGATGCTTCGATGATCTTTTTCTCATAAGGCAGCGCAAATTCGCGGTACATTTCAGGTGAGATCATCTCCGGTCCTGCGGGGCTGTCGCCGTTGGAAGTCATGTCAACGCCTGTGCCGGCCATCAGGTCGATGAATTGAATGGAGACATCGGTACAATAGTCGAGCAGGCGGTAAACCTTTTCGTGGGGCATCATCAGGTCGAGCATCCACTCCTGTGCGCCGCGCACCATGCTGGCGGTGGAGAAAGATGCCTGGTCGCAGTTGCCGCGCACATATTTCTCATCGCCGAAATGCGCTTTGATCAGGCGGCAGGTCTCCAGCCATATCTGTACGCGTTCGTTTGTGGAGATGTCCACCGGCTCCGGGTCATCGAATTGCTCCCAATCGGTGATCAGGCCGCCCTTCACCCTGGCGGGCTCATCATCGGGGTAATCGACGGGCACGCCGATGGCGCCTGCGAGCAGGGTGGTGTCAAAGTCTATCAGGATGCCGTCGGCGTCATATTTTCCGGCTGCCATGATGAATGATTGCGCCGCCTTTTCGGGGTCTTCCCTGAATTGTTTCATGTTGTAACCCGCCTCTCTGGCGGCCATCATGAAATTGTGCAACATCACAGGCCTGCGGTCGGGCCATTCGCCGTTCAGCGCTTTTGTTATTCTTTCAAATCCGTTCATGTCAGTGTTTTGTTAACCATTTCGGAGAGAGCTCTTTTTCATACCTGAATATCGCAATAATGGAATATTAAGCGTCCGTATTGGCGGTCTTTTTTTTGAAAAAAACAGCATTTTTCAGGTTGTGTGATAAAATGCCACCCTTTCAGGGTTAGCCATGAAGCGATGACGATTTTCTATAATCATATCACCCCTTCGGGGTTTACAGAAGCATGTTTATGATTTTTTCATTGAAATGCAATCCCGAAGGAATGGCAATATTGCAGAACCCGTGCCCGGTCATTGTCATCAACCCCGAAGGGGTGGCAATATTTTAACATCTAAGCATCCGATAGAATCGTTTTTCATGAAAAATACCTTGTTTTCCCGGATACCAAAAATATGTCACCCTTTCAGGGTTGGTCATGAAAAAATGGTGATTTTCTACAATCATGTCACCCCTTGGGGGTTTGGCATGGTCAATAAATCATTATTTCACCGGAATACAATCCCGAAGGGATGGCATTATTGTAGCACCCGTGGCATATCATTGTCATCAACCCCGAAGGGGTGACATAAATGACCGATTTCTCATGCCCCTCCCGCTGTGGCTACCGCCTTTATCATGTTCCTGCCGGTGAGCACGGTGGCCGTCACCAGTGATGAGATGAGCGCTCCAGCGATGCCGCACGACACAATGTCCTGCCCTGTCAGATACAGGTGTTTGACGGGTGTCTTCACATGGATGGCCTTAGAGGCAAAGCGTTCGGGGTCGTGGTTGAGACCGTAGATCTCGCCATGGTCGTAGTTCATGAAGTGCCTGGTGCTCAGGGGTGTGGACAATTCATAATAATCGACTTTGCCTTCCAGGTGGGGCAGTTGCCCGTAGAGCACTTTCAGCAGTCTTTGCGAATATCGCTCTTTCAATGCCTCGTAATCCTCGCCGCGCTTTCGCCATCGTGTCGATTCCCATTTTCTGAACATTTCATAATCCGCCATGGTGATGATCTCGATGGTGCTCCTGCCCGGATGACGTTGCTGAAATTCAGGGTCTTTGGCGGCGGGAAAAGAAATGTACGCCACAGGGAATTCGGCGTTTTCGGGGTCTCTGAGGTAATTTTTTATGTTTTCATCATGTTCGTAATTATCGGGATAGACCCACAGGTTGGTGGGCTCCAGGCCGAGGTTTTCGGGGGTGTCTTTCAGTCCGATATAGAGGCAGAAGTGGCTGACGGAGGGCGTCACATTTTTCATCTTTTTACGAATGTCCCAACGTTTTTTCAGCAATTTGTCATAGGTATTGAAGATGCCCGCGCTGCTGATAACCTGTGATGCATGTATTTCACGCCCATCCGCCATCCTCACGCCGCTGGCCTTGCCGTTTTTTATCAGAATCTCCTCCACTTCGGCATTGGTGTACACATCACCTCCAGCCTTATTGATTACAGGCTCAATCGATTCAAAAATTCTCGCCGAACCACCCGAGGGATAACTGCCGCCATCAAAATAATGGTTGACAAGCATGGCGTGCATGATGAAGCTGCTCTGCTTCGGCGGCAGGCCGTAGTCGCCGAACTGCCCCGTGAGCACCCCGATCAGTTTAGGATTTTTGATGAAGGAACTGAGCACCTCCCAGGTGGTTTTGCTGTAATAAGGCTTCGCATCGCGGGCGATGTAGCTGCCTGCAAGCGCAGTGACAATTTTTGGCAATGCCTTGATCGTGAACAGCCCTTTGCTCGTCCTGGATGCCCTGGTGATCAGGTCAACGTATTCGTCGATAGCCTTTTGATCTTCCTTATCGGGAAATTTTGCTTTAAGGTGTTCTTTGAATGCCTGTTTCCCTTTATAAAAATCATAGGTCTGTTCGCCGAAAATGAGGCGGTCGTAGTTGTCGGGCATCTCCACCCATTTAAGGCTTCCGTCCGTTACATAATTGAAAATATGCCGGATAAAGGACCTTTCCTGATGCACCTGGCCGATGTAGTGCACGCCCACATCCCACTCATAACCGCACCGGCTGAAAGTATGGGTAAAACCTCCCGGCGCGTAGTGCCGTTCCAGCACCAGCACCTTCCTGCCCTCCCTGGCAAGGATTGCCGCCAGGCCGATACCACTGATGCCTGAGCCGATAATTATGTAATCGTAGTCTTTGGATGGAAAAGATTTTTTATACGAAAGCGCCATAATAAAAATTGATCGTGTGGCACTAAGCTACATATTTTTGAAGTTTTTCGGTTCTTTCACCCCCCTAAATTATATGAGAACAGAACCAAATTGATAAATAAGAAACCGGTTATTCCTGTTGAAATTTCCTGAATGATAGAGGCATTATCCGCAGACAAAGGCTCTTCAACTATTGCACCGGATTATCTAATAGAATACACCCGTTGACATGATCATCCCCTGGATCACTTTGCCTGATTCATGATCCAGTTCGGAACCATAAAGGCTATGCGGAATCATATACACGAGCATCAGCATGACAGCCGCCAGTACCGTAAGCCAGGGCCTCTCTTTTTTCCAGTTACCGAGCACAGCCACCATCCAGAACACGAAAGCGATAAGCGTCTTATTGTCCGTCAGGTCCCAGCCGAACGGCACACCTGTCCACAACTCACCGAAAGCATACTTCTGCACCAATGGCCCGAGGATCATACCGCCGATTATGAGCAGCACAAGGGTTATTCTTCCATACAACACTTGCCTGCTGAATCCGGCAAGCGCCAGTAATCCCGTGAGGTTGGAGAGTAACATGGCGAAAAACATAAAGAAAATATGCGGCCCCAGCACATAGTCTGGTACAGCGCCTTTGTATCTGATCACAACCGGCTCTTCTTCGTCGGGAATTTTAATTTCTTTGCCGTCAGCATCTTTTAATATAATATAATAGGCTATTTTTCCTGCTGGAGGCTGATGCGGCAATGTCGTGGTAAGCAATTCACCCTCTCGCTTCATGGGTATGCTTTTCCAATCCTCACTCGACGGATATCGCCTGTAAACTATGGCTCCGCTTACACCCTCATCGGGGATAGCCAGCTCCACGGGACAATCCCCTGCACCACCATAACTGCGAGGCAGCTTTAAATTGTATTCCTGATTCCCGATTTCAAATGTTATCCTTTTCGGATAAGTCGGTCCGGTCATGCGCTGATATACTGCGGTACCCAGTGTGATCACGATGGCCAATATCCAGTATAGCACGACATTCCTTTTTTTATTCATGGTAAGTTGATTTTGGTTATAGCTGTATAATCAATATTTTCTTTTCCCCATCCCGCAGCACTTCCACAGAAATGGTCTGTCCGAATTTAAGCTTCGAAAGCCTGTACATGTAATCATAAATATTTTTCACAGGTTTTCCATTGATAGCGGTGATGATATCGCCGTCTTTCATGCCTCCCAGCGCAGCGGGTTTTCCTTTGATGACAAAGTCAGCCCTCAGGCCGCGTTTCTCAGTCCCTGAAAAATCAGGCATAATGCCGAGTGTTACACCTTTGCCCCTTCTTCGTGATCGCGATACGCCTTCTTTTGGTCCGGCCTCCTGAAATACCAGAGCCGAGTCCATATTGGCAACAGTCCACGCCAAGCCGAATATATAATCGCCGATCTTTTCAAGCCCGTCAAAATTAACCGAATCAGTGTCGTCAAAAGGTGTATGATAATCGAGATGGGCGCCGGTGGAGAAGAAAAATACGGGGATATCCTTGCCGTAAAATGATGCATGATCCGACGGTCCGTACCCTTCAGTTGTAAAAGCCAGATTCAGGCTGTCATGCGGGATGCTGTTGAGGATGTCCTCGCTCTGCTTTGAGGTACCGGTGCCACCCACCTGCAGATTATTGTCGCGGAGCCTGCCCACCATATCCACATTGATCATGGCCTTGATCTTCGACAACTCAACAGGCGGATTCTCAACGAAGTATTTTGAGCCCAGCAGGCCCATCTCCTCAGCACCGAAAGCCACAAAAATCACGCTCCTGCGCAAGGAGTCGTGCTGCCATGCCATTTTCTCTACCAGCTCCAGCAAAACGGCCGTTCCGGAAGCGTTGTCATCGGCGCCGTTATGCACGGCCAAGGTATCCGGCTTGCGACTGCCGGTATTCGGCCCGCCCATGCCCAAGTGATCCTTGTGGGCGCCGATCACGATGTATTCGTCTTTCAGTTGTTCGTCGGTTCCCTCCAGCATGCCCACGATATTCCATGTCTTTACTTTCTTTTCGTTTATCTCCGAGCTGCCTTTGGCCGTCACGCCTGTGGCAAAGGATAAAGGCGCCCGCTTTTCATTCAGGGCTTTTTCCAGCTCTTCTATGGATTTGCCCGATTTTTCAAGGATCTTGTTCGCCACGGTTCTTTTGATCTGGAGCACGGGGATCGCCACCGGACTCTTTTTTACCCTCAGCTCATCGAGCCCGTCTTTCTGATCGAACCCGACGCCGGATACCAGCAGCACACCCCCGGCACCATGGTCTTCGGCGGCCATCACCTTGTTGCGGTCATCGCTGAAGGTGGCAAAAGGGCTGTCGGGATTGTCAAGCTCAGGGTCACCGCGCAATATCATCACCCATTTACCTTTGACGTCGATACCTTCATAGTCATGCCACTTCAGGCTGTCACCGTCAATGTCGAAACCATAGCCGGCAAAAATCACCTCACCTTCATGCGAGGCATTGGCGGAAAAAGTAAAAGGAGCGATGTCCTCACCAACTGTGCCGCTAAATCCTTCAAAACCAAGGGCGTTTCCCTTTCCCGCCTCCAGCTCGACGGTCACTTCAAAAGGCTGCAATCCATCGTTGAACAGCATTTTAAGGCCTGCCTGCCTGAATTGCGATGCGATCCAATCGGACAATATATTATCTTCCGGTGTGCCGGGAAACCGCCCTTTCAGGGAATCGGACGCGAGAAATTCCACGGACTCATGTAACTCATCTTTTGTGATCTCAGGCTGGTCGATCTTCCTTCCCGAACATCCAAACATGGAAAAAGCCGTAACAACGGCGATTGACAGATAAAAAGTATATCTCATTTTGATGTATAATTTAGTTTCAGCATTTTTTTAAATACAGTGCAGAGTAATTTTAATGGATTACGCGCTAAAATGCTAATCTTTGCGAAATGATTTTGCTTCCGGCAATTATCAGCCCCATCCCTCCACAGACGGCGGGATTTGCAGGCAGGAAGTAACTGACCCACAAAACAATGGCTGTCTCTTATACACATCTC
>WGED01000435.1 GCA_015492915.1 Cyclobacteriaceae bacterium | reverse complement strand
TGATGAGGAAGCATAATGCACTTTATGGTGACGAGTCAAACGTGAACGAAGTGTCTGATTTTGACGTAGTTTAAGCTCGGAATAGAATGGTTATTGAGAATTTTGGGTTGAACAAGAGTTAACTGTTCGGATCACCGAACTTTGTCTTAGGCATATGAGAAAACAGTCTTTTTAGATCAGAAAAATGGAAGAAGGGCACAAGACTCAATCAACGGGTTATACCGGAAATTTCATCGCACCTGTTTCAGTATCCATTCCGTCATTTCGTTCAAAGCGACAGGGGAGAAGGTTTGTCGGATGGTAGAATACTCCCCGGGCAATCCTTTGTCGCACTCCTGAAAAAGATGGTTAAGCCCCGGCAGTACTTTGGTTGTGATATTTTTATTACCGCCTCTTTCGAGTGCTGCCCGGATAAGGGAAATATTGGGATCAGGCGGCACCTGCAGGTCTTTCCCGCCATTTAGGGCGAGCACGGGACAGCTTACTTTTTCCAGTGCGGGAATGGGATCGTATTTCAGAAAACCGACCATCCAGGAATTTGTGAGTTGCTTTGCCTGTTGTGCGGCATATATTTCCGTATCCGGTGGTCTGGAATCAGCGGGCATGGAATCAAGGGCATTTTTAATACTGGTTGTTAATGATATTTTTAAAAGGGCGGTGTCCTTTGATGATACTACCATTTCAAAGATTTTTTTATTGATTTTTTCAAATGTTTTCAACTGTTTTTCACTGGTACCCATAGCGTTTCCTATTGCCTTTTGTTGCAACAGCAACAGTTTGTCGCCACGCAGGCCGGGAGCTGCCAGCAAAACGATAAAATGGGTGTTATCAGTGGCTTTGGCTACCATCGGCGCGATAAGTCCTCCTTCACTGTGACCGATCAGTCCGATCTTCTTTCCATCAATTTCTTTCCTGGTATTCAAATAATTCAAAGCCGATTCCACATCAGTGGCAAAATCTTTTGTGGTGGCTATGCCGTGATTGCCTGTGGATTTACCCGTGCCGCGGTCATCAAACCGGAGCACGGCAATACCGTTTTTTGTGAGATGGTCGGCAATAACCAGAAAAGGTTTGTGACCCGAGATCTCCTCATCCCTGTTTTGAGGGCCGCTGCCGGATATCAGGATTACTGCGGGATAGCGGCCTCCTTTTGCGGGCATACTCAAGGTTCCTGCCAGTGTAATACTGTCGCGTTCATTAACAAACGCTACCTCCTCGGTGTAGTAAGGAAAAGGAGGCTTTGGTTCCTGCGGCCTTTCCGGACCTTGTTTTTCCGGCTTTTGTCTCGAAAGATCCAGTGGCAGTTTCATCACCGACTGGTTAAAAGTTCCCTTAAATATATTGTCTTTATTGAGCTTTGCTTCATACAGGATCTTTGCGTGATCGATCCTGATCTCAAGGGTTGAATCCCGGTAGTTTACAGTGGTGACAGGAATGCCCCTGACGCCCTGATCGGGGCTGTCCATTGTGGCAGTGTAACCGGTATCGGTTTTGGTTAGGTGAAAAGCCAACCGTAATTGAAGCCCCTGCACTTTCAGGATACCGTACCAGGGTCCGCTGATATCTTGAGCTTTGGAAGGGAGTGTCAGAAGCAGGACCAGGCTTAAAAATAATGATTTTTTCATGGAATGGACGGCGTCAAATGGCGTAAATATATTATTGTTACAGACGCAGCAACTTATTATCTGTAATCCCTTTCGACTACCTCTCTGATACCCTCCTGATATTCTGCAGGGGTGTAGTCGAAGCGCTTTTCAAATTTACTGCTGTCGAAAATATAATCCCTGTCAAACTGATAGGCCATTTCAGCTAGTTCTTTCATGATGGGCATAAAAAGTCCTATAATACCCATCATAAATTTAGGTAGTACCTGATACTTTGCCTCAGCTCCCATCTCATTTGCAATCATTTCTATCCATTCCTTGCCTGTGGGCGGATCGGGAGCTGTAGGCAGGTGCCAGATATCGTTATATGCGTCATCCGTGTTTCCCAGAATGGCGGTAGCTTTGCCCAGATCAGGAGTGTAAGAAAAAGAATGGCGGTAATTAACAGAGCACATCCAGTTGGCTTTTTTGCCGTTGCTCAGCGGTTTGAAAATCATCTCTGTCAGTCCGCTGTTCTTCTCGATTCCCGGGCCGTAAAAATCTGCAGAGCGCGCTATGAGCGCTGTCAGCCTGCCTTTTTCTGCCTCATCCATGATCATTCGGGCTATTTTGGCACGCACTTCACCTTTACGGCTCGAGGGGTTCACAGGCGTTTTTTCAGTCATTTTGTCCAGGTGGTTCCTGTCATACATATATACATTATCAAAAAAGACAAGCCTGGCACTGTGTGCCTTGCATGCTTCGATCACGTTGGTCATGAATTTTGGCCAGTATTCCTGCCATATTTTAGTGTCGTAGGGGAAACCAACCGTCACATAAACAACCGATGATCCCTCAACTGCTTTCATTGCATTATCCGCTTGCAGCAGATCTGCTTTCATCAGTTCGTCGCTTTTATTTACTTTCTGAGGGTTCCTGCTTACGAGCCTGATGTCACTGGTGAATGTTTTGAGCGATTTGGCGAGTTCAATACCCATAATACCGCCCGATCCGAGAATTGTCTGCATCTGTGTAGTATGATTATCAGGTTAAAGTTGCGAGTAGTTTGAGTGCATAGCCGCAATGATTTACGGGCAAACAATTTACTAAAAAAACCATAAACCCATTCGTCAGAGAATTTTTACTTTTTCAGCACGATATCCCAGGTAGTTTGAGCTATCCGGGTGTTATCGTTTTCGTCGAGCAGGCCGGTATCGCGCCACAGCCTTCCAAGGCCTTTTAAATCCTCTGGGAAAGTTTCCCAAAGTTCATCAAAGTCTTTGTAAGCCCACCATATGACAAATTCATAATCTTGATCCTGCGCGTTTGTTAAAAGGGTTTCAAGGTAAGCATTTTGTTTGCACTCATCTCCTTGTATATTTAAACCAAAACTCTGAACTACCAGGTCTTCGGCAAAAAATGCCGTTTCAGCAAATGCAATTGGTTTGGTGACCTTTTCATGCAGAAAATCAAAAATCAATTGATATTCTTCCGTCCTGATCAATTGGTTGAGGTAAGGATAAAAACTAATGGAAACCAGGTCCAGCGTATTCATGTAGTTGATCACATCTTCCTGATATGCCTGTTTATCTGTGACGTTTGGCTGATAAAGTGTGTGCAGGGTAAATGATTCCGAAACCATGAGATTCGGGTACTTTTGTCTGATCTTTTGTTTCACTTCCCGGATAAGGGCCTTGTATTCGATCCATTTCGTTTCAGAATACACTTTCAGTTCATTTACTTCTACCGCAATCACAAGATAATCCGGCTGCAGCCGATCAACAATATAGCTGACATGCTTTACATACGCATCCTCGATAGCTTTGTCATTCATTTGTATGTATGAAGGGGCATTGCCATCAAAATCAGGTGCCAGATCACTTCTTATGAGGTTCAGCAGACTGATGGAGACGAGCAATTTCAGTGAAGCGACTCTGTTGGCAACTCTTGAATCAATGTTGTCTGTAAAGGCCTTGGGCAGGGGAGTGCCATCCGTCCAGGCCTGCCATGGGATATTGCTGTCAATGTGCTCTGAGTAGATATCGGCATTGTTAGCCAAGAATTCATAAGTATCATCGACGGCTTGTTGCCCGGGTGCAGCAGGCCATGAAGTAAAGCCCATTTTGAAATTGCGAATGGGATATGCAGAGAAGAAGTTTTCCGTAAGGCAACTGCTCTGAGGCTGCTGATCGTCTTCATTACACGACAGCAACATCAGGATGAGGAGAGGAAACGAAAAGATATGCGAGATTTTCATGAATAACGGCCTATTGTCTGTTTTTATACCAACAGAAGCGTGATGGTAACAGTGTATTCCTGTTATGACGTTTTCTCGATCAAGCGCAATGCCTCCCTGCGGCTTAAATTGTCGAGTTGTGTTTTGTTTACAAAATCAATAACCCAGTCGGGATTTGTCTTGCCGTATTGTCTCAGGATCCAGCCGATGGCTTTATTGATGAAAAATTCCTTTGAGCCGAGAAGAGTATTGATGATATGAGAGAGCAGTGAAGTATCAAGGGCATCCTTGTAATTCAGTTGAAAGAGGATGGCAGTCCTCTGCAGCCATATATTTTCTGACTTGAGCCACTTTTCAACATATTTATCCCTTTGCTCCGGGTATTTGATAAAATACGATCCGACCAGTTTTGCTGCAATGGAATCGACCGTATCCCACCATGATTTATGGGTGATCATGTACTCGAAAAGGGAGATGTCTTGCCTTTCCATTTGATTCGCATAAGCCAGAGCAAGCTCCACAGCGAAATACTGATATTCCCTTTCGTTTTTTGACCACAACGTTTTTACCGTTTTTACCATGGAAGATTTTGGCGGAAGGTATTTTTTGTTGAGGAAAGGTTTTTGTATCACTCTGCGTCGTGGCGTTTTGATTCCATGAAAATCGAATTGATTTTTCATGTATGCCTTTTGGCCTGCAGCAATTACGGGGTCTGAATAATAAGTGAATTCGTTTTCAATTGTCAGTAGGAATTTATTCATTATGAAATAAATGC
>WGED01000434.1 GCA_015492915.1 Cyclobacteriaceae bacterium | reverse complement strand
GTTTATAATTAAGGATCATAACATCGCGCATGGTGCCCTCGGTGGTCACGGCTTTGGGGTCTGAATTAATCACCTTAAATCCATGGATCTCCAGTTCGCGCGCCACGGACTTATTCAGTCCGGGAGCACATGTGATGACGATCTTGTTTTTTTGATTAATATCCATAGGCATGAAAAAAGGGGCTTGCGCCCCTCAAGATAGTCATTGATGTTTGATTTATTATGACACTGAAGCAGTAAAATACTCCCTGTTAAGTCTCGCGATATTCGACAGGTCGATGCCTTTGGGACATTCTGCCGAGCACGCACCTGTATTGGTACACGCGCCGAAACCCTCCTTGTCCATTTGCTCGACCATGGCCAGTGCTCTTCTCTTTCTCTCCGATTGCCCCTGAGGCAACAGTGCCAATTGAGACACTTTGGCGCTCACAAATAACATGGCCGAAGCATTCTTACAGGCAGCCACACATGCTCCGCAACCGATGCACGCAGCGGCATCCATGGCCAGATCGGCATTCTCTTTCGAAATAAGAATGGCATTGGCATCGGTAGTCACGCCTGTGTTTACCGAGATAAATCCTCCTGCCTGGATAATCCTGTCAAATGCAGAGCGATCGACCACGAGGTCTTTGATAACAGGAAATGCCCTGGCTCTCCATGGTTCAATAGTGATGGTGCTGCCGTCTTCGAACATCCTCATATGCATTTGACACACGGTCACTTCCTCATCCGGGCCATGCGGACGGCCATTGATGAACAGGCTGCACATGCCACAGATTCCTTCACGACAGTCGTGATCGAAATATACGGGATCTTCGCCTTTGAGTGTAAGTTCCTCATTCAGGATATCGAGCATTTCCAGAAAAGAAGTGCCCGTCGAGATATTTTTAACTTCGTACGTCTTAAACTCCCCCTTGCTCTGTGCATTGGGCTGACGCCATATTTTCAAGGTATAATTCCTTTCCTTTTCCATTACTTATAGCTTCTTTGTGTGAGTTTTACATTTTCAAATATCAATTCTTCCTTGTGAAGTTTGGCGGGTTTGTCATCCCCCTGATATTCCCATGCAGCCACATAGGCAAAGTTTTCATCATCACGCTTAGCTTCACCCTCTTCGGTTTGGCTTTCTTCCCTGAAGTGCCCTCCGCATGATTCCCTGCGGTGCAATGCATCATCAACCATCAGCTCGCCAAGCTCCATAAAGTCCGCCACGCGCAGGGCTTTTTCCAGCGTCTGATTCAGCTCTTCATTGGCGCCGAGCACTTTCACTTCCTTCCAGAATTGCTCCCTGAGCTCCTGAATTTCTTTCTTGGCTTCGGTCAGCCCTTTTTCATTGCGCGACATGCCGCACTTGTCCCACATGATCTTACCGAGCCTTTTGTGAAATTCATCAACGGTATGTTTTCCTTTCAGGCTGAGCAATTTACCAATGCGTTCTTTTACTCTTTCCTCAGCCTCCTTGAATTCAGGGCGATCAGCCGGCACTTTTTCAAACGGCACACCCGCCAGGTAATTACTGATGGTATAGGGAATAATGAAATAGCCGTCAGCCAGTCCCTGCATCAACGCCGAAGCGCCCAACCTGTTGGCGCCATGATCCGAGAAGTTACATTCTCCCGCGGCAAAAAGTCCCGGGATAGTAGTCTGTAAGTTATAATCAACCCACAATCCGCCCATCGTGTAGTGAATAGCAGGATAGATCATCATTGGAGTCTCGTATGGATTTTCAGCGGTTATCTTCTCATACATCTGGAACAGGTTGCCGTATTTGGCCTCGATCACATCGCGTCCGTCGCGCTCGATAGCATCCCTGAAATCGAGATATACCGCAAGCCCTGTCTCACCTACGCCACGCCCTTCATCACATACGTTTTTGGCATTTCGCGAAGCGACGTCGCGCGGAACGAGGTTGCCGAATGACGGATAGATACGCTCGAGATAATAATCCCTGTCTTCCTCCGGCACATCCACGGGTTTCAACTCTCCTTTGCGTAATTTCTCCGCCGTTTCCACCGTCTTAGGCACCCACACACGGCCGTCATTTCTGAGCGACTCGGACATCAGCGTCAGTTTGGATTGCTGATCGCCATGAACGGGGATACAGGTCGGGTGTATCTGTGTGAATGAAGGATTGGCAAAAAAGGCGCCTTTTTTATAGGCCCTCCACACAGCAGAGCCGTTCGAACCCATTGCATTGGTGGAGAGGAAAAAGACATTGCCGTAACCACCGGTAGCAAGCACCACGGCATGCGCGCTGTGCGACTCGATCTTCCCTGTGATCAGGTCCCTGGTAATGATACCACGCGCCTTACCGTCAATCAGAACGACGTCGAGCATCTCGGTACGCGGATAAAGCTTCACTTTTCCGGCGGCAATCTGACGACTCAGGGCCGAATAGGCTCCGAGCAGGAGCTGCTGACCTGTCTGACCTCGGGCATAAAAGGTCCGAGACACCTGGGCACCGCCGAAAGAGCGGTTGTCAAGCAACCCTCCGTATTCACGCGCGAAAGGCACACCCTGTGCCACGCACTGATCAATGATGTTGTTACTTACCTCCGCAAGACGATAAACATTGGCCTCTCTTGAGCGGTAATCACCGCCTTTAATAGTATCATAAAAAAGCCTGAATACACTATCGCCGTCATTCTTATAGTTCTTCGCCGCATTGATACCTCCTTGTGCTGCTATGCTGTGCGCCCTGCGCGGGCTGTCCTGATAACAGAAGTTCTTTACATTGTATCCGAGCTCGGCAAAGGATGCCGCAGCCGCAGCTCCCGCCAGTCCGGTACCCACGACGATGATATCATATTTACGTTTATTAGCCGGGTTGACCAGCTTCATATTAAACTTGTGTCTGGTCCATTTTTCCGCTAATGGTCCTTCTGGTATTTTCGCGTCAAGAGACATAATTATATGTGTTTTTTAAATCCAACATTATTTGAAAAAATAGACATAAACGGGCATGGAAGCGAACCCCAGGGGTACCAGGATGGCATAAAGCAATCCCAGCGCTTTGATCAACGGAGTGTATTTCTTGTGATCCAGACCGAGGGTCTGAAAAGCGCTCCAGAACCCATGCTTCAGATGAAAAAACAGTGCGATTAGCCCGATCAGATAAGATACAAGTGCAAAAGGCGTCTTGAATTGCTCAATGACCAGCGCATAAATATCACGGTTCCCGTCGGCGTCAATCTGAAATTCATAACCGCCGTGATATTTGTACTGCCACCAGAAATCCTTGAGGTGAATGAACAGGAACGCCAGAATCAGCAACCCCAGCAAAGTCATGTTCCTCGATTCCCACGAACTGTTGGCCCTGGCGTTGAGCTTGTCATAACCAACAGGCCGGGAAGACTTGTTCCTGAAATACAGAGTGATCGCGATGATCACGTGTAAAATAATACCCGCATACAACAGATACGATACTGTGTGAATGAGAGGATTTGTGGACATGAATTTCGCATAAGCATTGAATGCCAGACCGTCATCTCCCTTGAAAATTGCCGTATTTCCGATAAGATGTATCACCAGAAAAGTAATTAGGAATAATCCGGTCAACGACATCAACAGCTTCCGCCCAAGCGAACTATTGATCAATTTAGTAAACCAACCCATGTTTGTTTAATTTTTTAGAATTAAGAAAATAGTAAAAAATAAATTCGTACGTTTTGAGTGTTAAAAAAATGCATGTGCAAAATTGCAATTTATATCGATAAGTGAAAGTGAAAATTGTCATTTTCAGACATATCTGTAACCTAATGGTAATTTTTATTGTTTGATAAATACTAAAACATTAATATTTGATTTAATATAATAGGAGCGTATCATTGCATTGATGATAAAACATTTACGTTATCCCTTATTTATCATATTCTCAATCCTGTCTCTTTTGCCGGCAAAAGCTACGCATATCAGAGCAGGGGAGATTACGGCCACCCTGATATCGTGCCAGAATTATACCTATCGTTTCACGGTCACCGGCTATACCGACCTGGGCTCCGACGTGATTTTTGGTGGTGGAGAGATCAACTACGGTGACGGCGTTGTGGAAACGTTCCCGACAGGTGAGTTTGATTATTTTGAAGATCTGGGTGACCTGAGAGCTATTAATATTTATTTTAAAGATCACACTTTTCCGGGCCCCGGCGTTTACAAGGTAAGCTTCCGCGAATTTAACCGTAACGCCGATATCGTCAATATGGACAATTCGGTAAATACGCCCTTCTATGTCGAAACAGTTATCATAATTGATCCTTTCCTCGGTTGCAACAATACCCCTATCCTCCTGAACCCTCCCATCGACGATGCCTGCGTGGGTGTGACATTTCTGCACAATGCCGGCGCCATCGATATGGACGGCGACAGCATTTCGTATGAGTTTACGATCCCAAAGCAGGACCAGGATATCCCTGTAGTCAATTACCGCTTTCCCGACGATCATGACATTGCCAAATACGATGCTAAAAATGAAGATAAAACCGGTCCGGCTACTTTCACTATCGATCAGGCCACCGGGGATATCGTCTGGGATGCTCCCGGTGGTGAGGGAGAGTATAACTGGGCTTTTAAGATTATCGAGTGGCGAAAAATAAACGGAGAATGGTATCAATTGGGATATGTAACCCGCGATATGCAGGTGAATGTAACGGATTGTAACAATGATCCGCCGGAGATAGAGGTGCCTCCTGATACCTGCCTTGTGGCAGGGGAATCCATCAAAGCGACCATCATCGCCACTGATCCTAACAATGACCCTATCAAACTATCCTCATTCGGCAGTGTTTATGAACTGCTTTCGAGCCCGGCTACCTATTCGCCCTATCCCGACATCGTGCAACCGGCGCCTGCAATTCTCAATTTCTCATGGCAGACAAACTGTTCTCATGTACGGCTTCGCGATTATCAGGTGCGCTTCAAAGCACAGGATCAACCTGATGTATCACAGGGCCGCGGCCCGAAACTGGCAGATTTTGCCACCTGGTTTATAAAGGTTGTAGGCCCGCCTCCCGAAGGGCTGGCTGCCACACAGGGACAAGGGAATAAAGTGGAACTTTCATGGGATCCTTATGTCTGTGACAATGCCACCCAGATGCAGGTATGGCGAAGGGTGGACAGCTTTGATATTGATCCTGGACATTGTGAATTAGGTATGCCGGACAATGCAGGGTACGAACTCATCGCTACACTCGATGTTGGTCAGACAGGTTTTCTGGACGACAATTTCGGTGCAGGGCTTGAATACGGCGCGGAATATTGTTACAGGCTTGTAGCTGTCTTCCAGGATCCGGCCGGGGGTGAAAGTATAGTGTCCGCGGAAGCTTGCACGCTCATCGAGGAATATGACGGGGATTTCGGATCATTAATTACCAATGTGACTGTAACTCAGACTGATAATGCTAACGGTGAGATTTTCATAAAATGGACTTCTCCCTTCGATATCGATCAGGGTAAATATCCGCCGCCATACTCATACGAACTTTACAGGGGAACAGGCCTGATATCGGGAGATATGACACTGATCACGCCAACAAGAATCAACGATACCACCTTTACCGACACCGGGTTGAATACACTGATCCAGCCATATAATTACAAAGTAGTGGTTTATGATAACACCGGACTTGCTGTTGATACGACTGCCACTGCTTCTTCCGTTAACCTGAGTCTCGGTCCGATTACGGGTGCCATGGAGCTCTACTGGGAGGCTGAAGTGCCGTGGTCAAATGTTGCTCAATCGTACCCGTGGCATTATATCTACCGTGACAATATGGATCCGGGTGATCCCGGCAAGCTGGTTCTCTACGACAGTGTAAATGTGTCACAAACCGGATTTACATATCTCGATGACGGCAGTGTGACGAGCGATCAGGGTCTTATTGATACACAGGAGTATTGTTACTACGTCACAACACAGGGAACCTATGGCAATCCTAAAATTCTCGAACCACTGCTGAATGATTCTCAGATCGCCTGTGCTCAGCCCAATGATACGGTGGCACCTTGCGTACCGATTAATTTCACTATTGTGAATCTGAATGTCGATTCGACCTGTGCCAAATTCCTGAACGACAAGCCATGTGATTTCAGGGACTTTTATAATGAACTAAAATGGGAAGTCAACGTCGAAGGTGATTGTGACCAGGATGTGCGCAGCTATAATATTTACTTCTCGGAAACAGGTGAAGAGGGGACATTCCAACTGATAGATAATGTGGCTACCACATTTTATATTCACGACAACCTCAATTCCTTCAAAGGTTGTTACAAGATCTCTGCTGTTGACCGGTCTGGAAATGAGAGTAACCTCACTGAAGCGATATGTAATGATAATTGTCCGTTTTATGAGCTGCCCAATGTCTTTACACCAAATGATGACGGCATCAACGATAAATTCCAGGCATTCAATATTTTCGATGAAACGCAGAATCTCAACAAATGTCCGCGATTTGTAAAATCCGTCAACTTCTGGGTCTATGACCGAACCGGCAAAGAAGTTTACAACAACCTGAACGATCCGGAAAAGAGCATATTGATCAAATGGAACGGGAAGAACAATCAGGGCAAAGACATGCCGAGCGGTGTTTATTTCTATCGCGCCGAGGTTACCTTTGATGTGATGGACAAAGACAAACAAAAGAGAGAATACAAGGGCTGGGTGCAGTTATTGAAATAAAAAACAGCCTTTTTCTCATGAAAAAAGCCCCATTCTTTCCAGTGCAAAAAAGAATGGGGCTTTTCATTTTTAAAAGGCCGAGATTATAGCTCCCTAACCCAGATGTTTCTGTAACTCACGGGATTTCCGTGATCCTGTAATGAAATGGATGCTTTGCCATGCGGTTCGTACTTCGGAATTCTGTTATATTCCGTCGGGCCTCTCAGCATGAAATTGTTCTGGATCAGCACTCCATTTTGAAGCACGGTGATTCGTGCGGGTGATTTCAGTGATCCTTTTTCGGTAAATTCGGGCGCCATAAAAATCACATCATACGTCTGCCATTCGCCCGGTTTTTTACATGCGTTCACCAAGGGTATGCTCTGCTTGTAAATGCTCCCCGCCTGCCCGTTGGGATATGTGATATTGTCATAGGAATCAAGCACCTGCAGTTCGTAGCGTTCCATGAGAAATATGCCGCTATTGCCGCGGCCCTGGCCTTCGCCCTTCACTTCGGCAGGCGTGCGCCACTCGATGTGCAACTGTATATCCCCGAATTTTTGCTTTGTCTTGATGGAGCCTGTCCGCGGCTTCACGGTCATGGCGCCGTCGGCTACTACCCACTCCGCGGGCCCTCCTTTGGCGCTGATCCACTCATTGAGGTCCTTGCCGTCGAAGAGTATGATGGCATCGGATGGCGGCGCACCACAGTCGCCGGGAGTCACTACGGGCGGTACCGGCTCCCATTCTTCGGTGAGCTTAGGATCGAGGGTGGGCCTTTCTTTTTGAGCCCAGGCCATGGATGCCATCAGCATCATAGCCATGAAAAAAATACCTTTTGTTTTCATCTTTTTATCATTTTGAATAGTTCGAAATATTTCAGTAAAACAACCGGTAAATTACGGCAACGCAGGCGGATTTAAAAATCACCATGAAAAAAAGGCAGGGCAAACGCATTTAATTTTTCATGTGTGAACATTCGCGGCTATTTTCATTTTTGTCATGATTTTTGCCCATTCTTAAACTCAATAAATTACTTGAACCGCAGTGACAGGGCAAAAATGCACGCCAAAAAAATTTTATTGAATTTTATACCCGCGGGCTTTCGCCCACGGCTATAATTATGTGGCTCCTACGGAGCTTTTTTCAGACTTGATTGGGTTTAAATGCATTTGCCATGAAAAAAAGGTTATTTTCTCATAAGGATATCCCGGACAGGTGGTGGAGACGAAATATCTGAACCTGAAAATCACTGTTTTTTCATGAAATGGAGAAAATTACTTCCGGAAATTCAATATGCCGGTCAAAATTGTTCATTCGCCCTTAATGCCTTCTTGCATGAAAAAATGGTCATTTTT
>WGED01000433.1 GCA_015492915.1 Cyclobacteriaceae bacterium | reverse complement strand
CTCTGGTGGTGGATGGCGCGGGCGATATAGGTTTTGCCGGTGCCGGTTTCCCCCAAAAGCAAAACCGGCGCATCGGTTTCGGCTGCGCGGCTCATCAGGTCAAGGACGGGCTCCATCGCAGGACTTTCGGTGAGAATTCGGTGTTTTTCGCGCAGCTCCTGCTTAAACCCTTCCAGCGTCTGTTTGAGTTCATTGAGCTCCACATGTTCGGTGGCATGGCGGATTACATTGAGCATAATATCCGGATCATCTGTTTTCTCGACAAAGTCAAATGCACCCATTTTCAATGACTGAACGGCCGTTTTGATAGAACCGCGCTTGGTCAGCATAATGACAGGCGTGCCCGGGTGAAAGGGGAGAATCTTTTCCAGCAACTCCAGGCCCGAAAGGCCGGGCATGTGGATATCCAGAATAATACAATGAAACCTTTCCTTCTGAAGCTGTTCTAATACATTAAATGGATTCGATATGGTGGTCACTTCATATAGATAAGTTTTCAGGAAGGCACTAAAACTTTTTAGAAACAGCTCGTCATCATCAACAACTAATATCTTCTTAAAGGTGTTCATGGGAGTCCTCACAGTCTTGAGTTATCGGCAGGATAATAACAAAGACTGTGCCATTGTTGCTGCTTTTGAAATGGATCGTCCCCCCATGCATGTCCACAATATTTCGTACCAAAAGCAGACCGATGCCGCTCCCTTTTTCTTTTTTGGTGCTGACTTTACGCTTGAAAAGCTGCTCCTGAATTTCTGGAGGAATACCTCGGCCGGTATCCGCAAAGGTAATTTCCACGTACTGTGAAGTCTCCACGACGTCTTCCTGAAACAATGTGGTGATGGTAAGCTGTCCGTTGCCTTTCATGGCATCCAGAGCATTTTCGATCAAAATGTTGAACACAACTTCAAGCTGATCACGATCGCAACATATCTCTGGAATGGATTCATCGAATGAAGTGATGAGCTGGAGAGAGTCCCCATCAAAAAACTTGCTGTAGTTCTCAACGGATTTCTGGAGCACGGCATGCAGATCGTGTTTCAGAAATTGTGGATGGATGATGTCACTAACTTTCAGGAAATTTTGAGTACGGGTTAATATGATTTCCACCGCATCGACCTGAGTACGGAGCATTTCCAGCAAGAATTCTTTGTGCTCGTCGGGAATATCGATTTGTTGAACACGCTGTTGCGTTGCCCGCAGGGTAAACGTGACAGAAGAAAGTGGATTCTTGATGTCGTGGGCCAATCGCTGCAAAGCAGCGGCCCACAACTTCATCCGTTCGGATAGAGGAAACGCTACATTTTCCTGGATTTCCACATAATAAATCACAGGCTTACGAAAAAATTTAAACGGTATGGTCTGAAGGGCCAGCATGTGCTCCCGGCCGTGAAACATAATGAGAACCTGCTCCTCACAGCGCTGATGGGAGTTGAGCATGGAAAGAATTTTTTGGTGAAGCTGAGGATGGGTTTTCTCCAGCCACTTTATGGTTTTTTTTCCATTGGATGCGTTTGCTTCGAGGAGATTTAAAAACCGATTGTTATGATACACAATTCGGCCGTCAGGACGCAAAATAAGTGTGGCATTGGGGTTGTTTTTAAGCGTAGCAATAAGATATCCCACTGCAGCGAAAAGCACAATCGCCGCGGTTTTCAAACTATAAGCGAGCAAAAGAAAGATCGATGTGAGAGCAATGAATATCACAGGCCTGTAGATATAATAAGGGTTCCGCTGAAAGCGATATTGATACTGCACATTCCCATCCGATACGGAAATCAGCGGGAAAGCCAGACTCGTTTTCCTGATGAGGGTGATAAAAGGGCTTCTTAATAATAGATATGAATCAGGCATGGGTGCGCGCGCCTGTAGGGTCAGGTTTGCATCCAGGATGTAGATTCCGCTGGCTTTTGCCATAACAAGAAAAACGCTGTCCGGTGTGGCCTGAAAGGGCTCAAGAGTCAGGAATGTGCCTTCAAAACTAAACTCACTAAGTTTTTCAAGATTTCCATTGAACGACAGTAGTTTCCGTTCGGGTAAGCGGGCGAAAATATAAAAGCGGTTTTTGATTTGCGGAAACACATAGGTCTCAAGGGATTTGTAATAGTACAGAGGTAGATCCTTTAGACGTTCGCCTTTCAGGTTCCACTTGATGATTCGTGAAGTAAATGGCTCGGTGCCGCCATATTGAAAAACAGTAATGATTTTTTGCGGCATTTCCGGCTGAATACATGAAAACGTATGGGCATGCGAAGTGTATGGGCCCAATTGTTTCGGCTTGAAAAGAGGCTTCAATTGATGATCTAAAATAATGAACCAGGAATAATTGTCATTCGGAAGCGGGGCATCGGGAGAATAATTCTGGGACGCGTAGGTGTGTAACAAGATTTCCTTGGTTCCATTTCCATCAATATCACAAACCTGGAAGCCAACGATACTGATCGCGGTTGCATATTGCCGTACGATTTTACGCTGATTAATATCGAAAGCATAGAGACCGCGGGGCTGGTGGGCCTGTCCCGTAACCAGAGAAAACAAAAGAAGCGGTTGGGCGTGATTTTCCAGAGAGACGAATTGAATGTCGTTGACATAGACATCCCAGGATTTGATTTGATTTGACGGCGCAGTGGCTATGGGAACATCCCATTTTATTGTCAGTGTGGCCACATCCACAAGGGCCAAATAGAGCGTATTTTGCCATTTGTGAAAAACGAACAAATCATCAATGTGATCACCATTATAGTCCGCTATATGTAACCATTTTCTGCCGGACATGTTTTGAAAAGTGCAAAACCCTTGAAAATTAAACTGTTGAATGTGCCGGCCATCCGCCTGATGGAGAAGAATTCCCGTGAATGATTGATCCAAATCCTGGACAATTTGGATATACTCGCTGTTCCCGTCGTCTTGAAAGTCATGATAAAACAGCGGTATGCTTTCAGGCGATCGGCTTTTTTTCGCTAATTTAATCGAAAAGGGGGTAATGGTTTGGGTAATGAAAAAAGCAAGGGTAAGACTTCCGCTCAGAAATAAGAAAAAGAGCGGAAAAGCTGTCTTTGCAAGCGCGCGTACTTTCTCCATCCGCCTTCTCCGCGGTCAGCATGCTGTTTATCATTGTAAAAGATAACATACTGGTAATCCGGCTGCAATGAAGATAAAATAGTTTTAAGTTGCAAATAAAGAATTTATTAGTTAATAGCAAGCAATATTTATCAATCTGTGCCGATGAGGCCGCTTTATTTATGAAGAACATCATTTTCATTATTGGAAAAAACACGTAAAACTATTAATCTGTATACTAATCTATATGAATGACCAGTTAGAATTCGACAATTAACAGGATTAAAGCTGCTAACATTTTGGCAGAGACATGATAGAGCAGACCTTTTACACTTCTCCCAAGTTTACCAATTTTGACAT
>WGED01000432.1 GCA_015492915.1 Cyclobacteriaceae bacterium | reverse complement strand
TCACAGACGAGGAGGGGTGCGGTCATCGGCTACCTCCCCGAGTTGCGAGTTGCGAGTTGCGAGTTGCGAGTTGCGAGTTGCGAGTTGCGAGTTGCGAGTTGCGAAAGATATGTTCAGTTTTACAAAAAACAAGTGCGGGGTGAATACGTCCCTAACCTGGCGCATTCGGGTCTCCTGTTTTTTCGTAATCCCTGCTCGGCATCAGGAACGGCTGCCATCCGCATGGCATAGGCATGAGGAGCCTAACCCTTGCGAAGGCTGCGAGCCTTCGCAAGGGTCTGAAGTTTTAGCAGGGTGGTTCGGCAAGGGGCAGGTCTCCGGCATCTCAAAAAGACAGCGGCTCTCCGGTTCGGTTCAGGATTCGCAGCGCGCGAAGGCGGGATCGGCGGATGGAAAGCGGGGGGCTGTCGTATATGTCACAAAAGATACACCGATTTGGGAGAAATGCAAGGCGATTTTAGCCGGATAGGTTGACACCCGTTCCAGTGCGGCGAGATACCGGCATGGGCCCTCATTCCGACACAGCAACTTCACCACCCCGGGCAAGCCAATCATCCCAACCACCGGGATAGAGCCGAACAAAACGGCAGCCTGCAGCGACAAGGCGAGCGGCGAGGCGCTCAGCAGCGGGGCAATGAGCGCTGCTGCAGTACACGATAAGCGGACGGTCTTGAAGGGAGTGCCGAGAAATCTGTTCGGATAAATTCTCTGTATCAAACGGGATATTCAGTGCTCCGGGGATATGCCCAAAAGCATACTGAAAATCCGCCCGCGCATCGATGAGCAGGTCGGTGTTCTTTTCGATGGAAATTTGCACATCCGCATATTCAAGGCGGGGAATATCCTGACCAGCAGAGGGGGACAACAGGTGGGAGATACTGCTGAAAAACAGCGGCGCGACGATAACGACCACTGCTAAAAACTCTACCGGCTGCGCGGCCGCCCTGCGGTCTGACTGGCTCTGATGCAGAGCCAACAAGCCGAGAAAGAGTCCCACATTGAGTGCCACATGCGCGGGCAGGGAAAGCTGCAAAAACGACAGGCTGCCGAAACAGCCACAGGCCAAACCCTGAGAATCTGCATAGACAACAATCGCTATAAACAAGAGGGGAACCAAAACAAGAGGCCACGGCACACGCCACCAGATTAAACAGGCGATCACGAGCTCAAACAAGATGACGCCCCAGGTGAATAACGACGCAACAAAACCAGGAGACAAAGCAAACAATGTTGCAAACATCTGTACAGTAGCTGACAGATCGAACAGCTTGGCTAAAGCAGAGAGAATAAAGACAAAGCTGATCAGCAGGCGGAGAAATTTGGGTAAATTAGTCATTGATCACCTTCTTGATTTGAATACCTTGATAACCGTATAGTGAGAACGAAAAATAAAAAACTATCTGACTTTTCAAGGTTCGAGCGATGTTTACAACAAAACTCAAGGCCTTTTCATCTCCGGCAGCCCTTCTCTGTCTAAAAAAACGTAATATCAAGGCAATCCTTTCTCATCTGAGTAGATGATTTATATTATCACGCAGAATGCTCAATTTTTCTCGAAGCAACACAGTTCTGGAAAAAATTTGGATAGTAAGTTGTTTGACATAGGACAAAAACGTTCTCCATGTTATTGGAAGGTTATTGTGTTGATTTTTTTGAGTTGCGAAAGTAATCGTAGAAAGGCAATTTTAAACCAATAAGTATATTTTTCAGAATTGATTCTTAATTCTGAAAGGATTGCGCCTATATCAACCCATTTACACGCATCTACTTCGTTTTGATTTGGAACGGGATCACCATCAAAATAACCGACAAATACATGATCATATTCATGTTCGATAAGCTTGTTATTGAATTCGATTTTATACCTGAAGCTAAATACCTTCACCGGCTGGCATTCAAAGCCCATCTCTTCCAAGAGCCTTCTTCTTGCTGCATTTTCTAAAACTTCTCCAGGTTTAGGATGGCTACAGCATGTATTCGACCATAAGCTCGCTGAATGATATTTTGTTTTTGCTCTTTTTTGAAGAAGTGTTTTACCATTGGAATTAAAGACAAAAATCGAAAAAGCACGGTGTAGATTTCCATCAATGTGGGCCTGCATTTTCTCAGCTTCTCCGATTCTTCGGTCATTTTCATCAACCAGGATGACCCTGTTTTCCATACCGTTATCTCACTCAGGGTTATTAATTTATCAGACCATTTTCAATTTAACTGAGAATAATCAGTACCTGATGAGCAGAATAATGATTGATAGAAGAGCCGCATTTTGTAATAAAAAAATTGTCTTATCGAAGTACATTTTGTTTGCATAATAAAGAATCGTATATCCGCTTGCCAGTGCAAAAATGCTCCCTGCGAGAAGGAAGAAAATATCCTCATAAAGATGAAATAATTGAAAGGAAATCAATAAATATCCGGTGAATGCCAGTACGGCAATAATCTTTCTGGCTTCTGTGGAGCCATATTTCACAGCGAGACTCATCACGTTGTTTGCTCTATCGCTCACTTCATCCTTGAGATCAATGACATTGCTTCCCAATCCCATGCCTAAAGCCACAACCAGCGCGATGGAGAAAGTATCGAATGTCAAGTTGTAGATTGGCACCTGGGAAAGATACCCGATGAGGACACACAAGCCCGACACCAAACCAATGATCATGGATGAGGCGACTTTCGATCTCAGCCTGAAAGGAGGAGCGCTGTAAATATATGAGAGGACAGCCATGATGATGACCATATACAGCGCATCCCTGGAGAGAAACAAGCTGATAAAAATGGCAAAGGTGAGACAGATGTGTGATAATTGTTTTATTTCTCGAAGATGCATGGGAGAATTAGCCGCCCCCCTGACACTTTGCGCATGCCTGTCGATCTTGTTATCCCACAGATCATTTATCAAAATAGCAAACTGAAATACACAGCCTACAGCAACAAGTGTCGCACCCAACATGAAAAGTCTGAAGAGATTCACATCATTCACCAGGATGAAGCCAAGCACAACCAGCAGCAGATAATTCAGCAGCCGGAGCGGCCTGAAATGCGCATGTATGAGCTGTTTGAATTTGACAGGGTTCTCTGTTCTGTAGATCAAAAGCAGAGTAATTATGGCAAGAACCAGGTAGATGATCGAATTGATTGAATTGACCTGGTTGTCTTTTAGGTTGAGTTGCAAGGGAAGTGGCTCGGCAGCGAAATTGACAAACCAAAGGGCAAATTTAATCGGAAATGATGACACAATCACGTAATAATGTGAAGTCAGAATGAGAAAAGTGAAACATCCGCGGATTATACCAGAGTGCTTATAAACAAAGATGCCACAAAAAGCAAAAGTAAGAAGCATCACAGTAAAAACGCCGGGCCACATCGAATATGCTGAGAAGAAATCAATTTTTGTCAAATAAACATAGGCAGAGCGGTTGCCAAGCAAGCGGTCTACGATTGGTGATAAGAGAATAATAATAATATAAGGGGCAAAAGAACGTTCTACCTTTTTAAAAGGAAGCTTTGCCAACCTGGCAACAATAATGCAAATAATGTAATAGTTAAGGACAAAAAAGGCGATAACTGTCAGTTGGAATCTGTGAGACCAGTAATTATAAAGTTCCGAATCAAAATGGGCATAGTTAAAAAAATAATACTCGAGAAGACTTCGGACGAAGCCGATGAATATGAGCAACCAAAAAATTGCGTAGCTGGTTATATTTGTC
>WGED01000431.1 GCA_015492915.1 Cyclobacteriaceae bacterium | reverse complement strand
GGATAAATCAATTACTAAAAAAAAGACCGGTGACAAAACCCGGATGAATCGTATAAAAATATTGAGAATTTATTGATTGATTTTTAGAGACAATAAGTGTAAATTGTTAAGAATCGGATAACTTTGGTTTTTCAGGTTAAGGAAAATATTTTCACAGCATAGAAAAACCGGAGGATACAATGTATCATAAAGTCAAAATAAGGAGGATAAAATCAAGTACACTTTTTTACTGTCGCAGGGAAAAAAATTAAACCTATGAAAAAATTATTTTTACTTCTGATAGCAGTCATTACAACACTGCAGGTAAACAGCCAGGCTGTTCAGGATTTCGGGAAGGTGCTTCCTGATACCATTTATAGTTTCAATAATCTTGAATTCGGGCGTTCCGTTGCTATAGACGGCAATTTCGCTGTGGTTGGCGAACCCGCATTCAGTGGTTACACCGGCCGTGCTTATGTATTTTATTACGATGGCGTAAATTGGACCAGGCTTGCAAAGCTCACAGCCTCAGATGGTGCAACCGATGATTATTTCGGATTTTCCGTCAGCATTTCAGGAAATACCGTTGTGATTGGAGCATACAAAGATGATGTTGTCGGATTGAACTCAGGTTCGGCTTATGTATTTGAAATGCCCACGGCAGGTTGGACAGATATGACCCAGACAGCTAAACTGATCCCGTCTGACGGTGCTCCAAGTGATGCTTTTGGCATTTCTGTCAGTATATCAGGCAACGTTGTCGTGATCGGCGCCAATGGTGACGATGATAACGGCAATAACTCAGGATCTGCCTATGTCTTTGAAAAACCTACAACAGGATGGTCAGATATGAATCAAACAGCTAAACTCAAGGCATCAGACGGGACATTATTTGACAGCTTTGGAACCTCAGTGAGTATTTCCGGAGACGTTATATCGATAGGCACATATGGTGATGATGATAATGGTAGCAATGCAGGATCAGTTTATGTGTTTGAAAAACCTGTTTCCGGATGGATTAATATGACTCAGACTGCTAAACTATTGGCTTCTGACGGTGCTGCCAATGACGCTTTGGGCAGGTCTGTCTGTATTTCGGGCAATGTTATCGTGGCCGGTGCTTTTGGAAACACAAGTTCTCAAGGTGCTGTTTACGTTTTCGAGATGCCGGTATCTGGATGGACCAATGCAACTCAGACTGCTAAACTGACTGCATCTGACGGTGTTAATTATGACTACCTGGGCTACTCTGTATGTATTTCAGGAGATGTAATTGTAGCCGGCGCCTATCGGGATAATAATTTTACCGGTTCGGCATATGTATTTGAAAAACCTCTTACCGGATGGAACAATTCGACGGAGACTGCTAAACTAACCGCATCAAATGGAGCTGCCGATGATTGGTTTGGGGAAGCAGTAGGAATTTCAGGAGATATTATATTAAGCGGATCAGTTAACAATTATACCCCGGGAATTAATTCCGGAGCTGCCTATACGTATCATAAACCCACGACCGGTTGGGCCTCAGGCACAGAAGACTTTATGCTCAACGGCGAAAAAGGTATTGAAAATAATAATGCTTTTGGCCACGGCGTATCAATCAGTGGTAATTTTGCTGTAGTGGGACAACCCGGCAACAATGAAAGCACAGGCCGTGCGTATATCTTTGAATTTGACGGTACAGCCTGGAACAGAGTTGCCATACTAACAGCAACTGACGGAGCAAATTCTGATCAGTTCGGTTATTCCGTGAGTATATCAGGTTCTGTGGTAGCAATTGGGGCCTGGGGAGACGACGATAACGGAACTAATTCCGGCTCGATTTATATCTTTGAAATGCCTGCTAACGGTTGGAAGGACACTACGGAGACGGCAAAACTGACCCCTTCTGACGGAGCTGCCGATGATAATTTTGGATTTTCTGTAAGTATTGACGGAGATGTTGTTGTTGCAGGAGCCTATGGTGACGATGACAAAGGAAATACATCCGGCTCAGCTTATATTTTCGTAAAACCCACTACGGGATGGGCCAGCATGAATCAAACCGCTAAACTTACTGCTGCTGATGGTGCTGACAATGATAATTTCGGACATTCGGTAAGTATTTGGGGTGATGTAGTAGTTGTGGGAGCTTATCTCGATGATGATAAAGCAATTAATTCGGGCTCAGCATATGTGTTTGTAAAACCCGCATCAGGTTGGACCGATATGACTCAGACCGCCAAACTGACTGCTTCCGATGGAGACATCGATGATAATTTTGGTTTTGCAGTAGATATCCATAATGATGTAATTGCCATAGGCGCCAATATGGATGATGATAAAGGACCAAACAGTGGTTCGGCGTATGTATTTGTCATGCCTCAGACCGGCTGGGCAGACATGACCCAGACAGCCAAGCTAACTGCTTCGGATGGGGCACCGGATGATTTTTTCGGTTCAGCTATAACCATATCGGGTAATCAGATTGTAATAGGTGCCGCTTGGGACAATGACTCCGGAAGTGATTCCGGATCTGCCTATGTCTTTGACAAGCCTTCTTCAGGGTGGATAAACATGAATGAGACAGTGAAATTTATCCCGACAAACGGCGCTGCAGGAGATCAGTTCGGGATAAGTGTCGGTATTGATAATTATCTGATAATTGCCGGCGCTATTGGAGTTGACGATGTTTCTACCAATAATGGTGCAGCGTATTTTTACAAATACAATCTTATATCACAGCAACCGGTATCACTGGCAAATGTCTGCGACAATCAGATATTTTTCTACTTCGGCACCAACGTCCCTGAAAGCAATTACCAATGGCAAATCAGCAGAGACGGGGGCGCCAATTTTTCGGACCTGAGCGATGATCAGGTGTATGCGGGCGTCAACAATGACACACTGAGAATTTTTGTCAGTGATTCTCTGGAAAATAATTTTTACCGGTGCCTCGCTGCCAACCTTACCAGCGACACAGTCAACTTTACCCTTGATCAAATTCCGCCCGAACTGACAGTTAAAAGCTCATTTAATGTTTACCTGGATTCAGCAGGGCAGGCGACGATCAAAGCATCAGATCTTGTTATATCAGCCACAGATAATTGTACCGTGGCGGACACGATTTTAAGCCAAACCGTATTTGACTGCAGTATGACTGGACAAAATAATGTAAACGTGACACTTGCAGATGCACGGGGCAATCAAACCCAGGCCGCCTCAACGGTATTCGTAATTGATTCAATCGGCCCTGAATTGCTTGTTAAAGATACATTATCCGTTTCGCTGGATGTCAACAATACGGCAACAATCAAAGCATCGGATCTGGTGATTTCAGCTAAGGACAATTGCCTGGTAGCTGATACCACACTGAGCCAGAATAGTTTTGACTGCAGCCATGTCGGGAATAACAACATTGTTGTAACATTGATTGACGTGCATGGCAATCAGACGGAAAAGACTTCCGTGGTAAAAATTACCGATCCGACGCCACCAGAATTAGTTGTCAAAGATATTGTGGTTTACCTGGATAATAGCGGTCAGGTTAGCTTTAGCGCTTCCGACCTGGTTGTTTCGGCAACTGATAACTGCGCAGTGGCTGATACGGTTTTAAGTACGTCATCATATAGTTGCGCAAACACCGGCGCCAACAATGTGACTGTCGGCCTGATCGACGCCGGTGGAAATGTGACAGAAGCCATTGCTGTAGTGACTGTTCTAGATACGATCAAGCCGACATTAACGGCACAAGATATTACTGTCAAGCTCGACCTGAACGGCCAGGCCACCATCACCGCTGATGATGTTATAGCAGATGCTTCCGATAATTGCGTTCTCGGAGATGCGCTTCTGAGCCAGTATACTTTCACGATAGCAGATATCGGCGATGTGAATGTTGATGTAACACAATTTGATGTTAACGGAAACAGCACTACACAAACTATTGTCGTAACCGTTGTGAGGATCACTGCGATAGCAGATATCAGTGAACAGGAAAGCATAACCTTGTATCCTAACCCAGTGCAACAGTTCATAACTATCAAAAACAATGATCAGGGCATTGAACAGATTGAAATTTACAATACTGCCGGCAAGCAAGTGCTTCACAAAAAGATTGACAGCACTTTAGAGGGAATCGACGTCCGCAATCTGGAACCCGGTGTTTTTCTGATGAAAATCAGGACGGAGAAGGATATTTATATGTATAAATTCATCAAAGAATAACTTTTAACCCAAAATTCTCAATAGGATTTCGTGATGAAAGGTTAAAATACAACTTGTCCCGCCAGTGCGGGAAGAAAATCAGCACGTTTGATGAAGAGGCATAAGGCACTTTTATGGTGACGAATCAAACGTGAACGAAGTACCTGATTATGAAGTAATTTAAGCTCGGAATAGAAAGGTTATTGAGAATTTTGGGTTTAACTACCATCTGTTTCATAATGATAAAGAGGCTGTTCTTATGGAGCGGCCTCTTTTTTTACAGTTTCTATTATTTTGTCATATACTTTGATATACCCATTGACCATCTGATCGATGCTAAAACGGCTTTCAGCCCATGACCTGCAAGCCTGGCGGTTAATCCTATGGATTTTTTGCAATTTTTCAACGGCTTCATCAATGTCGTCAACGATAAAGCCTGTTTTACCATTAGCAATCAGTTCCGGCATGGAACCTCTGTTGAAAGCAATTACCGGCGTGCCGCACATCATTGATTCGGCAACGCTCAGCCCGAACGGCTCTTCAAAATTTATAGGGTGCAACAATGCCGTCGCTCTGCCAAGCAATTCATCCCTTGCCTCCGGGCCCGCATGACCGAGGAAAATAATATCCTTATCATTAATATAGGGCGCTACTTTGGCCTCAAAGTATTTTTTATCCTGAATAATTCCTGCGATAATCAGCTTTTTCTTTGCCTTTTTGGCTATCTGGATGGCTTCCCATGTTCCCTTGTCGTAATGAATACGTCCGAGATAAAGCAGATAATCGTCGGGATGGGGGTTGTATGTAAACTGACTAATGTCAATGCCATTATACACCGTTGCAATATAGTTGAGTTCCGGGCTTCTGTCGGAATTGCTTATGGAAACATAATAATTATTGTACCCATTATATTTTTTATAGACAGGAATGATTTTGGGCGATGAAAATCCGTGGATTGTTGTTACCATCGGTGTATTAATTAATCCTGTATATGTGAGGGGCAAAAAATCGAAATGATTGTGGATTAGATCAAATTTGTGGGCGTTTTCCATCAGGTGGCTGATATGCAGGCACTCAGCTACTTTGGGATCAATCTCTTTGTTTTCTTCATAACCTTCCGGGATCACCGCGTCCAGTTTGCCTTCCGTTACTGAATCTCCGGTGGCAAATAAAGTAACGTCAAAACCACGCCTTACCAAACCTTCCGCTATATTCGAAGCCACCTGCTCCCACGGGCCGTAATGTCTCGGCGGTGTACGCCATGCTACCGGTGATAATATTGCTATTTTCATCATAGTTTAATAGTCGGATATCCGGTTCGGAATAATTTTATACTATTCATTTTCACTGATTGTAGCTAACGCTACGATCATAAAACACAACCCTGTTTTTATAGTCCATGGAAAAATGATGATTTTTCCATGGACTATAATGGCCTGATTCATAGATTATTATAACACCATTCCTAATCAATGGGTTGTAATTTATTCATTTGAAATTAACCCATCGGATCCCGTGCGTTATTCAGGCAGAGATTTACAAGATCATCAATTTTAGCTGTTCCGGCGCACATCACAGTGTCTGCTGCTCCCCAATATAGTTTAACTGTTCCATCATCTTCCGGCACAGCCCCGCAAGTAAAGACTACGTTGTGCACATAACCGCTGATTTCCCATGGGTCTTCCGGTTGAAGTATCCAGTCATCCCCCACCCCGATGATCTTCGAAGGATCCTTCAAATCGTGTAACGCCACACCGAGCCGGTACACACTACCATCCATTGTGGGGAACACGCCGTGATAAATATTAAGCCACCCTCTCTCCGTTTTAATAGGCGGCGCACCGGGCCCTATCTTCATCTCATCCCAATGATATGTCACGGGTTTCATAATCAACTTCGAATCACCCCAGTAGCACAGATCGGGTGAATAGCTGATCCATACAGACCACGGGCTGATCTCGGAATGCGGGCGATCGAGCCTTGCGTAGAGACCATCAAATTTTTCCGGAAACAAAACCACGTTTCTGTAATCAGCTTCCGTGATAAGCGCCGTACGCTCTACGGTTTCCCAATTCTTAGTCTTTGCCAGGCCGATGCGCACGCCATGTTTCGAATAAGCGGAATAAGTGATCAGATATTCTCCGTCAATAAAAGTAATCCTTGGATCTTCCACTCCATAAGCTTCGTACTCGGCAAACTCTCCTTCATTTGAGGGTTCCATAAACGGTCTATCCTCAACGGTAAAATGAAAACCGTCCTTGCTGCGCGCCAGACCGAGGATACTTCTCCCGTTGTGTTTGTGCGACCTGAAAAGCATGATATATTCGTTACCAAATTTTGTGACCCCTGCATTATGTACTGTGGCCACTTCATATGGCACATCCTCTTTTGTGAGGATGGGGTTACCTTTATATCGTCTGACTAACGTCATAGTTAATTTTACTCTTAAAATTGATCAATTCTCATAATGTTCCATTCTTGCTTCCTGTCACTCAACTCATGAAAAATCATCATTTTTCCAGGTAGAGATGCTCTTTTTCCTGTGCTCTCAGTACCGTCAAGTGCGAAATCCAGTATGCCAGTGTGCTCTCAGCCCCCTGATTGCGGTTGACGCCTTGCTCCTCCAGGCCGTCACAACACCCTTTGGTCTCATGATCAAACAACGGCATACGCAATGAATTTTCACCTAAAAACCATAGATACGAAAGAAACATCTTTTCAATATCACCGCGATTACCCGTGACCTGAAACATCTGATAGTACATCAGCACCATAGCCATCACGTCGATAGACTGCTGATCAAAATCCGGTTTTCTGCCTCCTTTTTTTAACCACCCGTTATTGCCTACAGGTACCAGAAAACCAGTGTTAAGCGTCTTTGATTCCAGAAATCGCGCTGTTTTCATAGCTATGTCATAGACATCCCTGTCACCGGTGTTCTCATACGAGGCAAAAAGCGCCAGGGGCAAAATAGCGTTGTCATAGGTCATTATATCCTCAAACCATTGCCAGTCCTTATCAGCATGCTTATGATAACTTTCAGTCAGAATCCCGGTCAGTTTCTGCAAGGTTTGAATCATGGCATCGTTACCCGGTTCTTCTTTCAGATAATAGCTGATACCGATAATGGTATTGGCTGCGCCGCGTATTGATTTAAGTCTGTCGAAATGCTGATATGAATTAAAAAATATCTCCCTCCCTATTTGCTTGAACGAATCATTCGGCGGATACATCAGCAGGTACCCCAAAGCCCAGATCGTTCGTCCAAATGAATCTTCCGAACCATATTCATCGAGATACTGGCGACTGAAACTCAAAAAGTTTCGAAAGTTGCCGTTCTCCCTTTGCATATAATGGATATAACTCAGATAGATGGGGATCAGATCCAGGGCTACTTTGTTTTTATTCTGCCTGTACGCCATCAGGGCCATCAGGAGCGCCCGTGCATTGTCATCAAGGCAATAGCCTTCTTTCAGGTTAGGCACTCCGTATTTGGCATGTTGCACAATGCCGGTATCATCCGTAAGTCGCCGAACATGAGTAAGGTCAAATTTTGGCAATACCCGCAAGTCAACAGGATGCACAGTGGGTTTCTTCACTCTTTCCCCGATGCCTTTCAAATCAGTTACCAGTTCCAGATATTGCTTTCCGATCCTCGGCCACCGGATTTTCAGCCCATATTCATAAGCATTGAAGCGAATCTCATCCAGTATTTCCTTATTACCCAGTAATTCGTTTAGAATTTCTGATAACTGCTCCGAATTTTTAAAATCAAATAATCTGCCGCGACCGTCATCAAGAAGTTCCTGAGCATGCCAGTAAGGCGTAGAAACCACCGCACACCCCGCCCCTACTGCATATGACAAAGTACCGCTTGTAATCTGAGCTTCATTGAGATATGGTGTGATGTATATATCGCTGGCAAACAGGTACTTAAACAGCTTATCTTCCGTTACAAATTCATTGTTGAAGTACACATTATTTTCAAGCCCAAGTGACTTGGTAAGTCGTATGAGATAATTGCGATATTCCTCCCCCGATTGTCGCAAGACGCCCGGGTGGGTTGCACCTAATACAATATAGAGTACATCCGGATGATTTTTTACCACCTCAGGCAATGCGTTGATTACTGTCTCAATGCCTTTGTTGCGGCTCAGTAAACCAAAAGTGAGCAATACCTTTTTATCTGTCAGCCCGAATTTTTCCTTGGCCTCTTCGCGCGACATCCTGGTGTACTCAGGCACACCATGTTCGATGAGCACGATCTTTTTCCCGGGAATATTGTATATCTCTTTCAGGAATCTGACCGCCCGCTTGCTCATCACCACCACCTTATCAGCGTTTTTTCCTATCTCCTGAACGATGGATTTTTGTGTATAAGTCGGATCCTTTAATACCGTATGAAAGGTGGCGATGAACGGAACCTCAAGCCTGTGCAGCAACGGTAAAATATACACTCCGTCATTGCCACCGAAAATGCCGAATTCATGCTCGAGGATAGCCACAGAAGCATCACTGAAATTGATATACTTGGCGGCATCGATATAATCACGTTGATGATCCTGACGGATAACTTTCTTTACTTCCGGCGGATATTTGTATTGATTGTCATGGTCGTTGATGGCTATGACCATCGCAGCATCCTCGGGGTTTTCATGCCCTGTATTGGCAATTACCGCCCTGATCAAATTATTTGTAAAAGTTCCTATACCACATTGTCTTGGAGGATATGTACCGATATATGCTATTTTCATGGATTTACGATTTTTAAAAGTTGAATGTACATTGATACCGGCCCTGCCACTCCGCATCTATACAGAATGCCCGACACCGGGTTGAAAAAAAAAGATGATTTTGAACCCGAAATGGCTGAAGGGTCATTAAAAAAAAGTAGATGCACTGATATGCTATAAAAGTTGGTCATCTGTAAATAATCCAAAAATTCGTTTTCCGAATCTTCGCATTATCTTCTCTTTGCACTTCCATGATCAATAATAAAGCCAAATGACGTTGAAAGTATCTTTGCGGTCAAAATGTCCTTTTATGATACCGGTGAAATGGCTATAGTAGACAAAACGTCAGAGAAATGCAGGGAAGAGATCCTATATTTTTTCTTCCTGATAATTTAAACCCGTAGTTCCCGCTCCCGTTTTATGCGGAGTTGCGGGTTCTCCCGAAAGGAAGTAATCCTGGTCTATGAAAAAATGGCCATTTTTTCATGGATACATATTTGCAGACTGAAGGAGGCCCCGTGACCTCCGCTTATTTATAAAGCGGAGCGGTGACTGTCGCTTCCTATATTTTTTTCCTTAAAAATCTTAACCTGGATTATTCATGAAAAGACTGCGATGATGCAAGTAAGGAATTGATATTTAAATATTTACATTGAAAAACGCTTGTTTCAAAATGCCCCGAATTTGAGGAATGGAAATTCATCAAGCGACCATCAATTCCATGTTTATCAGCGCTTTGAGCGTTTCCTTTATTATT
>WGED01000430.1 GCA_015492915.1 Cyclobacteriaceae bacterium | reverse complement strand
GTCATACCAAAGCAACAGTGGCTTGGCATCCTCTCCTGCCTGAGTGGAGCAGGCCTGCCATGCACATGAAAAAAAGACTAAAAACAATACTTTTTTCATGCTACAATACATCCAGTTGCAAACCATACTTTTTGGCATCTACGCCCCATTTGTCAAGCAGCCATATGCAGGAGCGCACGTCAAATGCCTTTAAATTCATATTTTTCTGATTTTTGAGAAAATCGATGATCACCTGCTTTGTCTCCGGCGCATCGTCATTCAATACGTCGATTACATTGAGCGCCCTGGTCCTTGCCATCTCATCGGGATATTTCATCACCTCCAGCAAGGCCTTGCAGGCGGGCTCCTTTTTCCCCAGTTTGTACAATGCCTCCGCCGCTACACTCACCACATCGGGCATGGGATCGTCGAGCGCCTTCATCATATCATCAATAGCAGGTTTGGCTTCATCACCAAGGATCAGCAATCCCGTAGCGCCCCAGTACCGTACCGGCGCCGAGTCATCTTTCAACATCTCAACATATTTATCCAAATCATCCGGACCACCCAGCGTCGCGATGTTGGCGGCGTTGATCAGGGCGTCCATATCCACTGCCCCTGACCGCATGTAATCGTAAAAAGGCGTATCACCGGCGAGTTTTTTGAGCATGGCCTCGGGTATCAGGCCGGCATCATAAATGCTTTTCATCCATGCATCGCAGGCATTGCGCATTTTCACTAATTGATCCTTGTATTTTGGGTCATTGGCCAGATTGTTGATTTCCCATGGGTCATTTTCCGTGTCATAGAGTTCCTCGGCAGGCTTGGTGTTCCAAAACACGCTTTGTATCGAATCGCATTTGCCCTCTTTCCATGCCTTTTCCCACGACCTGATGGACGGCGCCTTCCACAGGTAGTTGAGATGCTGGCCATAGATACGGTAGGGCATGTAATTATGAATATATCGGAATTTTTTATCCCGAACGGCACGGCTCATGTCGTACCGTTCATCCATCCGGTCGCGAAACATGTAAGCATACTCCGGATCAGGAGTTTTCTGATCTCCGAGGAAAGCATGACCCTGCATCACTTCGGGGATGGGTGCCCCTGCAAGGCTCAGCAACGTCGGCGCCAGGTCCACGAAGCTTATTATCCTGTCCACGGCCATGCCGGGCTTTTCGGCGGGGAACCAGTCTTTGTACATCTCGGGAATCCTCACAATGAACGGAACGTGTGTCCCTGTCTCGTACACGTACCGCTTGCTGCGTGCGAGCACCCCGCCATGATCGCCGTAATAAAACACGATAGTGCTGTCGGTCAGTCCGGCATCATCGAGCTCTTTCAATATTTTACCGACCTGAGTATCGAGGTCCTCTATTTTATCATAATACTGTGCCCAGTCATGGCGTATCTCTTCCGTATCGGGATGATACGGAGGTAGGGGGACCTTGTCGGGGTCATGACGTAACTGATCAGAAGGAATGGACTTGTGGATGGAACTCTCGTGCGAAACACCGAAATTGAATACTGCCAGAAAAGGCTGGCCCGGTTTGCGGTTTTTGTAGTGTGCCTTCCTGCTCGACTCGTCCCAGATGCCTTTGGTGTATTCCTCCGCAAAGTTATAATCCCTCTTCGCGTTGTTGGTGCAGTAATACCCCGCCTGGCGCATGAGCACAGGGTACATCTGCACCTTATCGGAGCGTTTGTAATAACTGCGCATGTGCTGGCTGCCGTTTGAGTTGGCATAAACGCCCGTCAGGATGGTGTTGCGGGCGGGGGCGCACACCGGCGCATTGGCATAGGCGTGGGTGTAGCGAAAACCCTCCGCCGCCAGTTTATCGAAATTGGGTGTAGTAGCGAACGTGTCGCCATAGCAACCGAAAAACGGGCTGTTGTCCTCGCTCACGATCCACAGGATATTGGGTGGGGGCAGTTTCTCATCCGGCTTTGTCCGGCATGAAAAAGCGGTCATTATCATCATCAAAAAAAACACTGCCATAAAAAGGGGGGGCTGAAGGTGTCTCATCGTTTTTAAAGTTTATTGTGTTCGAAAATCCAACCGGGAAGAAAATTAAGCAATAGCGGATTAAAATAATAATTAACCGGCAATTGAATATGTCCCCAATTGATTAAATCGCATGAAAATCTG
>WGED01000429.1 GCA_015492915.1 Cyclobacteriaceae bacterium | reverse complement strand
GGTAATGCTCATGAAAAAATCATCATTTTCCATGCGCCAGTCCACGGCAACATTCCCGTAAGGTGTCGGATATGAACATTTTACAAATTCCAGTCCCTCGACGGGGTGCGGGCTGATAATGCTGTGTTTAAATCCAGGCTTGTCGGGATCGGGGCGTATGCCGGCGAGGTATTTATAAAACCAGCTTGTCACGCTGCCAAACATCGGGTGACTGCGCGACAGGTCGCCGGGCCAAGTCTCCCAGATGGTTGTGGCGCCGTTCCTGATCATGTAACCGTAGCCGGGGAAATCGAGCTGATTCATGAGTGTGTAGGCGATTTCAGGCCTTCCGTATTCCGTCAGTACTTCCAGCATCAACGGCGTGCCGAGAATGCCTGTATCGAAATGAAATTCCGTACTGTCCCTGAGGTGCCGGATGAGATGCCTCAGTACCTGCCGGGATGAAGAAGAAGGTGTGATGCCGAAACCCAGCGGAAAGACATTGGCGCCCTGCCGGCCTATGGAATAAAAGCTGTCTGCCTCATCGAAAAACTTACTGTTCACGGCTTCTGCGGCTTTGGCTTTCAGACCGTCAAAATAAATAGCGTCATTTTCATGGCCCAAAATGCCTGCGACTTCATTCATAATATCAGCACAATGATAGTAATATGCTGTATTAACCAGTTCAGGAGGAATTTCTACTTTCCCGGGCGGCACCCATTCGCCCAGTTCCTGGTTGTACAGGATGCCGTCGTCAGCCGCTTGACTTTCGAGGTACTGCACCCATTTTTTCATGCCCACATAATGTTCGCCCAGCACTTCTTTGTCGCCATAAAAAAGATACATATTCCATGGGACAATGACCATGGCCGCCCCCCAGGCTGTGCCGCCGCCACCATCCTGATATGGTACAGTATGTGGTACCCATCCTGTTTCACTGTTCTGTCCGTCGCGGATGTCCCTGATCCATTTCGTATAGAAAGGAGCCATGTCAAAACTGTAAATGGCCGATACACAGGATATTTGCCCGTCGCCCGTGTAGCCGCGCCGCTCGCGGTGAGGGCAGTCACTGGGCACACCGCCGTGCATGTTGCCGAGCTGCGTGTAGCGGTAAAGCTTCAAAATCTCATTGTACAATTCGTTGGAGCTGGTAAATGACCCTGCCTCCCGCACGTCGGTATTGACCACTACTCCCTCAATATTTTCTGCCTTAAGCGGAAACGGAGAAAAAACTTCGACAAAGCGGAAAGCGTGCCATGTGAAACGAGGCTCCCAAACCTCTGTTCCTTTGCCGTTCAGGATGTATGTATCGCGCTGTCCGTAGGTGGGGCCGAGGTCTTCAACAAAACGTATTCTGATTGTACTACCGGCAGGTCCGCTTACTTTGAGCCTTGCCCAGCCTGAGATCAGACGCCCCATATCAAAACGGTAGAGGCCTTTTTCGGGTAAGGTAACACGCACAGGAGTGAGCGTCTTCAGCTTGCGATCGGGTGGATAAGCCTGTGCCCGCAGCCTGCCTGCGGGAGCGCGTGTAATTATGGCATTTTCCCATGTGCTATCGTCAAATCCCGGTTCATTCCATCCATCAATTTCGAGTCGTGCATCATAAATTTCGCCGGAATAAATACCATTGTGTAGGATGGGGCTTTTGTGTGTTTTCCAGGAGCCGTCAGTTATTATCGTTTCCGATGTGCCGTCCTCGTATTTAATCACCATCTGCGCAAAAGCCCGTGGCGTGTCGTACCACATATCAGGTTCATTGAGTCGGTCGGCGAGTATGTACCAGCCGTTGCCCAGCCAGATGCCAGCCGCATTTACCCCTTCCTTCAGACTGGCTGTTATGTCATACGTCTCATACAGGACGGTCGTCTGCATATTGCCCGCTCGCTTGTCGAGCCATTCGCGCTTTTTACGCCTGTCGTAGTTGGTGTGGTTGGGTGAGAGTACATGATCGCCGACTTTTTTGCCATTCAGGTAAAACTCATAATATCCCAGTCCGCTGATGCAAAGACGTGCTTTTTTAATCTTTTTAGTGATATCAAATTCTTTGCGAAACCACGGTGCATTTAAGCTTTTCACGTCGTTATCGCGTAGCCACGGTGCGCTGATCCAATGGGCTTTCCAACTTTCAGGCTTAGTGACGGCCATTTCCCAGGTCGCCGTCTTGCTCCATGCTGATGGTCGTCCCGATTCATCCCAGATACGCACTTTCCAGAAAACCTGCATGCCCGTTTTCAATGGTTTTCCGTCATATTTCACGTGGATTGATTGATCTTGATCAACCTTTCCCGTATTCCAGAGATCGGCGGAGTCCTGTTCGATCATCTTTTTGCTACTAGCGGCCATGATTTGATAGGCGGATTGCATCCTGTTCCTTCCTTCACCGGCCAACTGCCATGACAGGCGTGGATGGGGCATGTCAAGCCCGAGGGGATTTTGGAGATATTCACATTTCAGATTCGTAACCTGCAATGGAGGCGATTGTTCGGTGGCACAGCTTAAGGACAGGGCGATTACAATCAGTAAAAAGGGTATTTTTCTCATGGATAAACAGGATTACCAGATAACTTCCGGATACCAAAGGTAATGTTTTTAATGGCATCGAAGAACCGAAAATGCGCCTGATATGAATGATTTTGCGTCCGGAGTATTTACTTTGATAATGAAAATAAAATCGCATGCGGGTAGCGAATCAGTTGCCTATTTCCTTTGAATCCATTCCGTTATTGTATTAATTTCATTTGGAAAAACTAAAGTGATTTTGAGATGCTGAAAAGAGATAATACGGTACTTATTGTCGTAGATGTACAAGGTAAGCTGGCCCAATTGATGCATGAGCATGAGAAGTTGTTTAAAAATCTTCAGATTCTCATTAAGGGAATCAAGATTCTGGGACTGCCCATCATTTGGATGGAACAATATCCTGAAGGACTCGGACCTACAATTCCCGAAATAAAGGAATTACTCAGTGATATGGAGCCTGTTCCTAAAATAAGCTTCAGTTGCTGTGGTGAGAGCCGGTTTATAGCCGGGCTGAATGCTCTGAAACGTGACCAGTTGCTCATTTGTGGTATCGAGACACATGTCTGTATCCATCAGACTTCACTCGATTTACTGGAGCTGGGCTACGAGGTACAGGTAGTTTCGGATGCCGTTTCTTCGAGGACGAAGGAGAATAAAGAAGTTGGGCTTCAAAAGATCGCCTCGGAAGGAGGGAAAATCACGAGCGTTGAAATGGCTCTGTTTGAGCTTTTGCGTAAAGCGGGCAGCGATGAATTCAAGGCCATCAGCAGACTGGTGAAATGAGAAATCGACGAATACCCATGCCGGAATTTCGTACTTTTTTAAGCAGGATAGGTTGTCTCAAAATTGAACAGATAATACTCAAATCATAGCATCTATTGCAAAAACAATTATTTCCCCCTTTATTTCTGATGAATAATTTTAAATTTTTCAAAAATTGATCACTTTTCCGATAAATTTGCAGACCAAAATTCAGGCAGGGAAAATTATATGGAACAACAGGAAATACAAGCACAAAACCTCGAACAGTATTTCAACCGGTTCAGGCAGAATATTGTTGGAATAGATACTTCTTTTGAAACTCCTTTCGGGAATAAAAAAGTGATTTATGCAGACTGGATCGCCAGTGGCAGGCTTTATGCGCCAATCGAAGATAAGATCAAAAACCTGTTCGGACCGCTTGTCGGTAACACGCATTCCGAGGCGAGTGAGACGGGTCGCACCATGACGGTTGCCTATCACCACGCCCATGAGATGATCAAAAAACATGTCAATGCCAATAAGGACGATGTCATCATTACCACGGGCTTCGGTATGACATCCGCACTGGCAAAGTTTCAGCGAATCCTTGGCCTGAAAGTACCGGAGCGTTTGTCACCTTATTGTGAATTACCGCTCGAGGAAAAGCCTGTTGTTTTCATTACCCATATGGAACACCACAGCAATCATACGCCATGGCTCGAATCATTGTGCGATGTGGAAATACTCGAACCGGATGACAAGCTTTACGTCAACCCGGATAACCTGCGGAACGCCCTGGCGAAATACGCAGACCGAAAGATGAAAATCGGTTCTTTTTCAGCATGTTCCAACGTGACGGGCATCATTACGCCGTATTACGAGTTGGCTGAGATTATGCATGAGCATGGTGGTTATTGTTTTATCGATTTTGCCGCATCGGCACCTTATGTAAAGATTGATATGCACCCCCAAAAAGAGAGCCAACGGCTCGATGCTATCTTCTTTTCGCCACACAAATTTCTTGGCGGACCGGGAAGTTCAGGCGTGTTGATTTTTAATAAAAAGCTTTATAAAAACCGGATTCCGGATCATCCCGGAGGTGGCACGGTGTTGTGGACCAACCCGTGGGGAGAGCACACGTATTTCGATGATATCGAAATCAGGGAGGATGGTGGTACACCCGGTTTTTTGCAGGCAATCAGGGCAGCCCTGAGCATGCGGCTGAAGGATGAAATGGATGTCGGGAAGATTCACGACCGTGAATCAACTTTGATCAAGAAGGCATTTAATGGCCTCAGAAGCATTAAAGGCCTGACGATCCTCGGCGATAACGGTTTGGAAAGAATCGGTGTTTTTTCATTCT
Organism: Cyclobacteriaceae bacterium; assembly: GCA_015492915.1. Lineage (GTDB taxonomy): Bacteria > Bacteroidota > Bacteroidia > Cytophagales > Cyclobacteriaceae > JAAUQL01. The sequence continues at coordinate 4,626 of WGED01000429.1, read as the reverse complement.
ACATTAAGGGTATTCACCACAACCTGATCGTGAAACTGCTCAACGACCGCTACGGCGTGCAGGTACGCGGCGGATGCTCCTGTGCCGGGACATACGGCCATTTCCTGCTGAATATGGACTGGGAAATGTCGCATAAAATCACCAGTAAAATCAATGAGGGCGACCTGTCTCTTAAGCCGGGGTGGGTGAGGTTGTCGCTACACCCCACTATGACGGATGAGGAGCTTGATACAATCCTGAATGCCCTGGATGATATCTCAAAACATGCAAAGGAATGGGAGAAGGATTATGACTACCATCCTGCGGTAAATGAGTTTTTTCACAAGACCAAAGAGAAAGACCTGAAAAAGAAGATCGACAGATGGTTCGACCTGTAAAAAAAGGAGGTACATGCCTCCTTTGTGTATTATACCTAAAATTTTGATCCAATCAGTTGCCGAGTTTCAGGATTACAGCACCTGTGAAATCACCCTGTATGATGCTGGAGTAAGTTGATACTCCGGCGCCACATCCGGCACCTCCCGTACCGATGCCGCAACCGAAGCCGATACCACCAAACTGCATTGGAACGAGTAAACGTGCTTGCAGCCTGATTCCGAAATTATCTGTGAAGAAATATTTAAGTCCTCCGCCAAAACCAGCAGCAAAATAGTTGTTTGATACGCTACCGTAATTGCTGTAGGCGTCTAATTTGGCATTGAGAATACCAAGGTTTAGAATGCCAAAGGGGATGAGCGCTTCGTCATAGGTTGTTTCATATACAAATCCGAGCATATAATAATTCAGTGTGAGGGGAACATTCTGAAGATCTCCGAGGCTTCCGTCAATATTGTATTCAAAAAATGTGGAAGTGTTTTCCGTGTGATTCCACTCAAATTCCACAATCATCTGATCTCTTGCCGCCACGCCCACGCGGATACCGTAATTCCCTTCGTCGCTTATTTTTATATCCTGTCTCCATGCAGGAATCCGGCCCGTCCAGAGCCATCCGCCATAAGGTGTTATCTCCACCTGTGCAAAAATTTCATGGCCAAATGCAGCCACGATCAGTAAAAATGTAAATAGTGATTTTTTCATCATGTGATTAGTTATTTAGTGATTGGTAATATAACAGAAAATCCTGTTTTTTGTTGCCTGTCATTAAGATAATAACCGATTCGGGCGATGCGCAAAGGCAAAATGCCAATATAGCAGTTGATCGGGAATTATACCAATTCATATAGAAATGCAAGGCTCAATTGTCAGGCTTAGTTATTTGAGGAGTTGGCGTTTTGTATCAGACGGATGTAAAAGCGGACGATGTTCTTAAAATCACTCCCGGAAATCTGTTCATTGATGCTGTGAATGGAATTGATATTGTCCTGTGTGATGCAGATCGGAACAAATCTGTAAACATTATCGCAGATTTCCTCATAATATCTGCCATCGGTAGCCCCTATGACCAGGTTGGGTGTGGTGATCACTTCGGGGAATACTTCTTTGATCGTTTTATCTATTATCTCATAGCCAAATGCTCCGGTATCCGCCACTTTGCCAGGTTCGCTGTTGAAAGGAAGTGTCTCGATTTTGATGCGGTCATCATGAATTATTTCCTTCAATTGTTTCCCGGCTTTTTCCACCGTCATGCCCGGCAGCAGCCTGAGATTAATCACAGCCCGGGCCCTTGCCGGGATCACGTTTTCCTTCATACCGCCTTGAAAAATCGTGGGCGCCATACTCGTGCGCACCAGCGGCATTGTGGCTGATGACTGTAAATATGCGTTGATGATAACTTTTTTCAGAAGGCCCTTGTTTGCAAAAACAAGTTTTTCGGCGAAACGCATTTCAGGGCCCGTATATTCCATAAATTGGTCAACAGGTTCAGTGATTTGTGCGGGAAAGGGGTGTTCTTTTAGTCGCGTAATGGCCTCTGCAAGTACACCGATGGCTGTTTCGTCATTGGGCATCGAGGAGTGACCACCCTCCAACTCGATGCTGAGCCGGAAAGAGACGAAGCCTTTTTCGGCAATGCCGATCATCGCCAGCCTCGTGAGAATTCCCGGCACTATCCCCTCCGTAATGGCATACCCTTCATCCAGTACGAATTCGGGTTTGACGCCTTCTTTTTTCAAGTGTTCGACAATGGAACGGGCGCCTCTGCTGCCGCCGATTTCTTCGTCGTGGCCAAAGGCAAAGTAGATAGTCCGCCGTGATTCATAACCTTTTGCCAACAGATACTCGATGGCTTCAAGAATTCCCACTACGCTCGCTTTATCGTCGAGTGCGCCACGCCCGATGACCATACCGTTAATAATTTTGCCGTCAAACGGCGGTTCTTTCCAGCTTTTCAGGTCTTCATCCGGCACGGGAACAACGTCGGTGTGTGCAGTCAGGATAATGGGAGGGAGGGACTTGTCTTTACCGGGCCACTCAAAAATATAACTGTAGCGGTTGATAGTTTTTTTTATGATTTTTTCATGGATTTCAGGGTATTTTTCAGTCAGAAAGCTATCGAGACGGTTGAATGCTGCTGTGTCGATTGAAGGAGGGTCATCGTTGGATACCGTCCGGAGGCTTAGCAATGTGGCGAGATTTTGAATGGCTGTCTCCGGGATAGCCACCTTTTCTGCAGCAGGATAATAGTGCTGCTTTGATTTAAAGGAGAAAGTGTTGATGAGCAGGTAAGCGATAAAAGCTGCCAGAGTGAATATTATTAAGGAAACCGCTTTTCTCAGCATGGCACAAATAAGCTTGTCCTCCCATATTAAACAAAGCTACAATGAAAAAATTGTCATTTGAAAAAAGATTGGAATTAAAAGTATTTTTATCTTTCCGGAAAAGCAGAGTTTCCGGCTGTGGCCCCGCGGGGATCCGGAAAGAATTTTTATGAAAAATCAACATTTTCTCATGAGACGTTTTAGATTTTTATTTATTGCGCTATTCTGCCTCACAGAGGTGGCTTCAGCTCAACCTGATATAAGTGAAATTGAAAATTACATCGAGAATGCCGGGGTGGCGTGGGATGTGCCCGGCCTGGCTGTTGCTATCGTGAAGGATGGCAGAATAGTGTCGAACAAGGGTTACGGGGTACTTGAAGCGGGTAAGAAGGATAAAGTAGATGAAAATACCCTGTTTGCCATAGCATCAAATACCAAGGCATTTATCTCAACCTCCATCGGGATATTACAGTCGGAAGGTCGCCTGCACCTCGATGACAAAGTGGCGGATTATATTCCGGGTTTTCAAATGTACGATCCCTATGTGTCGGGCGAAGCTACCATCGCAGACCTTTTATGTCACAGAATAGGCCTGGGTACCTACAGCGGTGATGTGATCTGGTACAAATCGACGCTTTCTGCGGTAGAGGTGGTGAGAAAGGTAAGATATGTGCCGCAGGCATTTGGCTTTCGCGATGGTTACGGCTATTCCAACCTGATGTTTATCACTGCCGGCGAGGTGATCAGGGCTGCATCCGGCATGTCGTGGGATAAATATGTACAGCAAAAAATATTGACCCCGATCGGGATGAACCGTACAATCACTTCCGTGAATGCACTTGAGAAAACAGGAAATTTTGCTACCCCCCACAAACCCGTGAAGGGAGAGAATGTTCCCATTGATTGGGTAAATTGGGACAATATGGGGGCTGCCGGTGGTATTATATCATCAACTTCCGACATGGCAAAATGGCTTATTTTTCAACTGAATAACGGCATATTGGAAAATGACACTATTCTGCCACCGAAAATCCAGAACATCCTCGGGACGCCTCACAATAATTTTGTGGTGAGCCTGAAAGAACACCGCGGGGACCCCGTCACAAATTTTGCGGGCTATGGTTTGGGGTGGAGATTGAGCGATTATGACGGGCACAGACTCATCCTGCACGGCGGAGGTTATGACGGTATGTACTCCCAGGTGGCCATGATGCCGGAACAGAATCTGGGCATCGTCATCCTGACCAATACAATGAAAGGAATTGCTACGCCATTGCGAAAATATATCTGCGATGCATACTTGGGGCGTGAATCACGTGACTGGTCTGCGGAAGCGCTTGCAAAAACAAAGAAAGAAAGCAGCATGCAACGGCGAATCAGATTGCAAAAGGAGGCGAGGGTGGCAAATACCACACCTTCTATCGATCCGGAAAAATGTGCCGGAAATTATTATGCCGATATGGTTGGTGGCATTCGGATAGCGAAAACTGACAAAGGCCTAAGGCTCATGTTTGATAATGCCCCCGACCTGTCAGCCACCCTTACGCACTGGCATTATGATACGTGGCAGATAAAATGGGACAAAACTCATGCGTGGTTTGATTTCGGCACGATCACATTTTTACATGACAATGAGATGAATGTTGCCGGCCTCGCATTTGATGTGCCCAATAACGACATCTTTTTTGATGAGTTGAAGGTTTACAGGGTGGATTGATCGTTATATGAGTTTTTAGTGATTTTTTCTGGTATAATGTTCAAAAATAGTTGGTAAAACCCGTATAAGTTACTGGTAATCGTTAAGATACAAGGGGTTTGCAGAAAAGGCTTTCTGTAAACTTTTTTTGTAGATGAAAAAGTCTAAAAAAAACGCTGTTGGGCATGTGGTTTTCTAACTACCATAAAATGGGGTAAACAGCAAGGCAAACAG
>WGED01000428.1 GCA_015492915.1 Cyclobacteriaceae bacterium | reverse complement strand
CATCCTCACTTTCTCAAATCTGGGCAAGGAATATCATGAGAAAATTGCGGTTTTTTTGCCTTTGCTTCACTATGTCTCCCTTGACACTTATGATGCCGATGCTTATTCCAGGCTGAAAGGTAAACTTTCATCGTTGCGGAATTCTCTCGATATCGAGGATAATTACCTCTATTATATGGCTACGCCCCCGAGCCTCTATCCTGTGATTCCGCGAAATCTGGCAGCTCATCACCTCAATGAGCAAAATGAAAATTCCGGTTGGAAGAGGATCATTATCGAAAAACCATTCGGCTATGATCTGGAGTCGGGACGAGCCCTCAACAAGGAATTACTTCGGTATTTTGATGAGAGCCAGCTATACAGGATCGATCATTATCTCGGAAAAGAGACGGTACAGAACCTGTTGGTCACGCGCTTTGCCAATGGGATATTCGAACCGCTCTGGAACAGAAATTACGTGCATCATGTCGAGATCACTACTTCCGAAAGCATCGGCGTGGGAAGCCGCGGCAGATTTTATGAAAAGGTGGGCGCCCTTCGCGATATGGTGCAAAACCATTTATTGCAGATGACGGCGCTGGTTGCGATGGAGCCGCCAACGACCATTGAGGCGACTTCCATCAGAAACGAGACTTTGAAAGTGTTTCAGTCTCTGCGGCCCCTCGGAGAGTATGAGTTCAAGCATCATGTGATTCGCGGACAATATACCGAAGCCAAAGTGAGGGGTGAGTTTATGAAAGGTTACCGCCATGAAGAAGGGGTAGCGCCCGGCAGCCGAACGGAAACGTTCGTCGCGATGAAATTTTTTATCGACAACTGGCGGTGGGGAGGCGTGCCGTTTTACATCCGCACAGGCAAGCGACTTCCGACAAGGGTGAGCGAAGTGGTGATCCATTTTAAGCCCACTCCCCATGCGCTGTTCGTTGAAAACAAGGACTTTTGCAACGACGGTAATTTACTGGTTATCCGTATTCAACCCGATGAAGGTATTTTATTAAAATTCGGCGTTAAAGTGCCGGGCGCCGGTTTTCAGGTCAGGAATGTGAATATGGATTTTCATTATTCCGACTTGCAGGAAACCTACCTGCCGTCGGCTTATGAACGGTTGTTGCTCGATGCCATGCTTGGCGATGCCACGTTGTTTGCGCGCGGTGATGCCGTAGAAGCTGCCTGGGAGTTTGTGCAACCCATCCTCGATTATTGGCGAAACCACGAGGATGCCCCCCTTTATGGCTATCCTGCAGGGAGTTGGGGCCCCGATGTGGCGGATCAGCTCATCGAGGAGCCGGAGATCACATGGAGATACCCATGCCGCAATCTTGCTGAGGATGGCATTTATTGTGAGCTTTAACGCACTTATTTTTATTTAACCACCTGTATGGAAAAACATAAAATTTTGATATTTGAAGACAAGCAACGCCTGGCTACGGCATTTTCTCACCATTTTATAAATCTGGTGAAAATGAAAAACGGTATTTTTAATGTTGCTCTATCCGGAGGGAGCACTCCGAAAATCTGGTTTGATGATCTGATCAAAAACCATCAGGACAGCATTGCATGGGAAAATGTCCATTTTTATTGGGGAGATGAGCGTTGTGTGCCGCCTGAGGATGAGGAGTCCAACTATGGCATGACCAAAAAATACCTTTTTGATCATATCGATGTGCCGGAAGAAAATATTCACCGTATCAAGGGAGAACTCACGCCGGAAGAAGCTGCCGGACAGTATGCCCGCGAGCTTACGGAGAATCTGCCGGGACCCAATGGCCCTGTGTTCGATCTGATTGTGCTCGGCATGGGCGATGATGGTCACACAGCTTCGATTTTTCCCGATCAGATCGGGTTGTGGGATGAGCCGGCCCTTTGTGTGGTAGCGACACACCCTGAAACAGGGCAATATCGTGTGAGCCTCACGGGCAAAGTCATCAATAATGCCGCCACGGCGGCCTTTTTGGTTACAGGCCGAAATAAAGCTCAAAAAGTCATGGAAATAATAAAGGGCGATCCTGTTGCCGAAAATTATCCGGCCGCCAAAGTAAATCCGGTCAATGGAAAGTTGTATTGGTTTATTGATAAAGAGGCTGCAGAGGCCATGGAAAAATGATTAAAAAAAAGGCTGTCTGGTTTATGGCGCTTGGTACCCTGTTCGTGATGGGCGGAGGAGGAGCGTTGCTCATACCTTATATGAGAGAGCAGGATTTATGGTCTTTTCTCCTGGGTCACAAACCGATGTGGATGCAGATGATTGTGGGTGCGATATTTGGCATTGTTACAGCCAAAGCCGGATGGGAGATCGTACGCTTACCATTTTTCTATCAGACAAAAATGTTTTTTGTGGAGCTTATCAAGCCGTTAAAACTCAATACGGGGGAAGTTATTTTTATCTCCGTCTGTGCGGGAATAGGAGAGGAAATGCTTTTCCGGGGCGCCGTGCAACCGTTTATAGGAATATGGCTTACCGCCATTTTGTTTGTACTTCTTCATGGCTATCTGAATCCTTTCAACCAGCCATTGATGATTTATGGTATTTATATGGTACTCGTTATTGGTGTGATCGGGTTGTTTACGGAACATATCGGCATCGTCACGGCGATGGTCGCCCACGCATTTATTGATTTTATTCTTTTAAAAGCTTTGTCAGAGGAGCAACTCCCGCCAGATAATGATTCACGATCGGAGTAATTTTTTTTATCCGGGAGAAAACCAAAGAGTAAAAAAAATTGTATCTTAATAATACGGAAAGGATGTATTCTAATGAAAAGGTTCTTCACCATATTGCTGATTACAAGTCTGCTGATATCCTGCGATGATCCTCTGGGGCTGGAGGGTGATACCGTGCCTGACAAACTGGTTCAAAATTCCCTCGATCTGTTTCAGGGCGAGGTGATCGGAAAGTCGGCAACACGGCTCGATGATATCGAGGTGTGGAAAGTTAGTATAGAAAATGCGGACGGCGCCATCACCTCTTTATATTGGCGAAAACCCTTTAACAATCTTTTTATGATAGAGGGCGAAAAAGGGCCGTTTAATTATGAATTGGCTCCTCCCCTCAATGTAATCAACCTTTCCACCGCCCGGTTTCTCGCTTTTCACGGCAATGAGCAGGAATTCATTTCGTGGAAAATATTTTTACTTGCCTCCAATGACACCCGATGGGCTTATCGCTTCACACTCCCCGATGGCACCCATATTACGATCGATGCCGGAAGCGGGGATATAATTCGATAAGGCGCAGGCGCATGAAAAATCACTGTTTTTTTCATGACTTTCAAGGAGAATATCAACATTGACTTGGTTGGCGCGGCAGGCTTGGAGTGAAAAACTGCTACGGCATACATATCGTACCATTGGGTAGGGTGTTGTTTTGTCATACAATTTCATAAGGATGCTAAATTGTGGAGTGCAATGAGAACCAAAATTCCGGATACCGACATAAAAATATTTGCCAGAACGATTGAAGATGATGCATTGGCGCAGATCAATTCCCTGGCCCGGGTCGATGCCTACAAAAATGCGAGGATAAGAATTATGCCCGATTGTCATACGGGGGCAGGATGCACCATCGGCACCACCATGACCATCGATGACAAAGTGACGCCCAACCTGGTGGGCGTGGATATCGGTTGCGGCATGCTCACCATCGGTCTCAAAGAAAAAGAGATTGACCTACAATGGCTTGATGAGGTCATCAACCGGCGCATACCCAGCGGGTTTGATGTGCATTCAAAGCCCAAGGCCGATTTTGATGTGGAGAAGCTCCGCTGCAAAGACGCCGTGGATCTGCCCCGGGCGCACAGGGCCATCGGTACGCTTGGCGGAGGCAATCATTTCATCGAAGTGGGCAGGAATTCAAAGGGTGACCTCTTTCTCGTCATCCATTCGGGCAGCCGTCATCCGGGTTTGCAGGTAGCCAACTACTATCAAAAACTGGCCGGGAAGAACCTGAAAAAATCAACGGGCAAACATGGAAAAATGACCGTTCCGGGAGACCTTGCCTATCTCACGGGCCGCGACTTCGACGACTACATGCACGACATGGAGCTGATGCAGCGATACGCCGTGCTCAACCGCCGCACCATGGCCGACATCATCCTGGATGAGATGAGACTGACTGAAAAATCGTCGTTTGAGACCATTCACAACTATATCGATTTTGACAGAATGATACTGCGCAAAGGCGCCGTCAGGGCGGAAAAAGGGGAAAAACTACTCATTCCCATCAACATGAGAGACGGCTCGCTGATCTGCGAGGGCAAAGGCAACGCGGACTGGAATTATTCAGCGCCGCATGGTGCGGGGCGCACGATGAGCAGGCGAAAAGCCAAAGCCAGGCTCAGCCTGAAAGAATTTCAAAAGCAGATGAAGGGCATCTACTCCACCTCTGTCGTTCCCGCCACCCTCGATGAGGCGCCGGATGCCTACAAGCCCATGGAGGAGATCGTCAGCACGATCGGCGACACAGCTGATATTATTGATCACATTAAACCGGTGTATAATTTCAAAGCACACTGAATCCTGTTTTCCAAAGGGGTATTTTGCCCGGGACAAACGCATTTGGATTTCTTTTCCGAACTTAGTCCAAAAGTGCCTAAAACTCAATCATGGCTTTCATCACGCCGTCTTCGTATCCGGCCACCAGGTCGAATGCCACTTTTGTGTCGTCAAACGAAAAGCGGTGGGTGATCATCTGACTTGCGTCAAATACTTTCTTCTGCATCATCTCCAGGGTAGGCTCCAGGGCATGGTTTTGCCGGCGCACGTTGGCGATGGTGATCTCCTTTCGCCTGGCGGTATCTACGGGGATTTTCCAATAGTCAAATTCGGGAATACCGATGACCATCAGCTTTCCCCCCGGTTTCAGCAGGTCCATGGCGTTTTGTAGCGCTTCCTGCTGACCGCAGCATTCGAAGACCACATCGAGCATGTCGGGCTCCAGTTTCGAGGCCTCCTGCACCACATCCGACTTGTCGGGGTGGCAGGCAAAGTCGGCGCCGGCTTTCCGTGCCAGTTGGAGCCGTTCTTCTATTTTGTCGGTGACAAAAAGGGTGCGTGCCCCCTGTGCCCTGGCAGGCAGCAACACGCTCATGCCGATGGGGCCGAAGCCCAGAATGCCCACTGCGGCATCCTGCATTGGTATGGATTGCCGTACGGCATATACCCCGATAGCCAGGGGCTCGGAAAGGGCGCCGTCGTCGAGGGTAAGGCCGTTTTCGAGTTTGAAGCAGCTTGATTCGGGCATCACGATGTATTCCGACAGGCAGCCGTCGGCCTGTCCCGGACAGCCGAGAAACTTCAGGTTGCGACATGTGTGTGGCCTGCCGGCAAGGCATTGGTCGCAATGGCCGCACGGCATTGCGGGCTCTATGGCGATGGGGTCTCCGGGTTTCACACGCGTCACGGCGCTACCGACCCTTACCACGGTACCTGCCCCCTCGTGACCTACCGGAAAGGGGTATTCGACCACCTGACTGCCGATCCTGCCTGTGGTGTAATAATGAATGTCGGAACCGCACACACCGACGCGTTCCATTTTGATCAGCACATCATCGTCGCGTACCAGCGCAGGATCGGGTACTTCCCGCATTTCCATCTGCCTGATCCCCGTGAGCATCATTGCTTTCATACAAGGTCTTGTTTCGTTTGGGTTTTATGAAAAAACGGCCTTTTTCCATGAGTCAAAGAAAAACAGCCTTATGGCAAAGATAATGGAAATATCCTTTTGGCCTGCCTTTGTTCCGTCGTTGGTGATTCATGAGAAAATGACCATTTTTTCATAAGTCGAGTGGAAGCGGAATTGTAAATCCCTGACAGATTGCTTACTGGTTGCAAATGAGTACGAGAAGTGATTACGAGAAGAGATGGGTTCAATTCGGCAGATTCTTCGGTCGTGCCTCCCTCTGAATGACGTTTTCTACCGTCACTCCTTTAGATTTACATCAACATTAAACATATAAT
>WGED01000427.1 GCA_015492915.1 Cyclobacteriaceae bacterium | reverse complement strand
TCTAAAAGTCGAATACACGGGATTCCGGGAAGATATCATTCAGAAAATCGAAATCGGTAATGTAAGCCTTCCACTGTCAAACAGCCTCATCACAGGAGCCCAGAATCTTTTCGGTCTGAAAACCATGCTTCGTTTTGGCAAGCTTGATATCACGACGGTTGCCTCTACACAGCGGGGCAGAATAGATGAGATACTCCTCAACAGCGGTGGCGACGGAGGCCAGGGACGCGAGTTTGAGATACGCGCCTCGACGTATGAAGAAAACAGGCACTATTTCTTAGGACATTTTTTCAGGGACAATTATGAAAGCTGGTTACGCGCTACACCTCAGGTGATTTCAGGGTTGAATATCACCAGAGTTGAGATTTATGTAATTAACAGGCAGAACAATACCGAGACACTACGAAATTTCCTGGCGTTTATGGATCTGGGCGAGGGTAAGGTGATATACCGTAAAGACAATCCGAAGGTAGGACCGGGTAATGGAGGTCCAAACAGAAATGAAGCAAATAACCTTTATACGGAAATCAATAATACGGTTGGTCTGCGCGATCTGGATAATGTTTCAGACATACTCACAAACCAGTTCAATTTCGTCAAGGCAACTGATTATGAAATTGTGACGGCTGCACGCAAGCTGGATGAAAGAGAATATAAGCTCAACAGGCAATTGGGATATATTACATTGTTAAGAAAACTACAAAGCGACGAAGTACTGGCTGTAGCTTATGAATACACTTACAACGGGCAGGTGTACAAGGTAGGGGAACTCACCGAGGATTATCAAAACAGAAGAGATGGCGAGGCCATCTTTCTCAAACTTCTCAGGCCGAGTAAGATCGATGTGTATGTGCCTTCCTGGGATTTGATGATGAAAAATATCTATAATCTCAATGCTACCCAGCTCACTTCCGATGGCTTTCAACTACGCATTATTTACAGGGATGATAAAACAGGTATTGATAACCCGAGCCTTCATGAAGGTAAAAGAACCAAAGATATTCCGCTCGTGCAATTGCTCGGCCTGGACCGACTGAATTCCTCCAATGACCCGCAGCCTGATGGTAATTTTGACTATGTAAGAGGGCTCACGGTAGATGAGACATCCGGCCTGATCATCTTTCCCGTATTGGAGCCTTTTGGAAGCAAACTCAGATCGTATTTCGACCCCAACACAGAAGCCAATCTTATCAGTAAATACGTATATGATACTTTGTACCGGACCACGAGGGCTGATGCGGAATTGGATCTTGGAAAAAATAAATTTTTCCTGACCGGCCGGATGCAGGCAGGTTCTGCAGCGGAAATCATGCTGCCTGGAATCAACATTTCACAAAACTCGGTGACCGTAACAGCCGGAGGCATACCGCTGGTAGAAGGTCAGGATTATCGTGTGGATTATAATCTTGGTAGAGTAACCATTATTAACGAATCGGTTCTGAATTCCGGAAAGCCGATAAAAGTATCTTATGAAAAAGCTGATGTTTTTAATTTTCAATCAAGGAGTTTGCTTGGTACACGGCTTGACTACCGGTTGAGTGATGATGTCAATATCGGTGGTACGTTCCTGTATCTTAATGAACGGCCATTAATTTCGCGGGTTAATATCGGCAATGAGCCTACACGAAATATGAAATATGGTTTGGATGTTAATATCAATAAAGAATCCGGTTTTCTGACAAGGTTGGTTGATGCAATACCGCTGATTCAGACGAAGGTACCTTCAAATATTAATTTCAATGCGGAAATTGCACAGATCAAACCAGGGACATCCAATTTTGTCGGAGGAGAGCAAACATCCTATATTGATGACTTTGAGTCCACTGCAACACCATTTAATCTGGGAAATAATATCCTGAGCTGGAAATTAGCACACACACCGATTACGGATGATGGGCGTTTCTTATCCGGCTCAAATCTCAGTAATGACCTTAGAATAGGATATAAACGAGCTAAGTTGGCGTGGTATATCATCGATAATATTTTTTACCGTTCTACGGGAATATCGAAACCATCCAATATCACCAAGGAGGATCTGAATAATCATTATGTACGTCCGATTTCTCCCCAGGAAATTTTCGTAAACCAGGATCGCGAGGTGATTAATACAAACCTACCGATTTTTGACCTTGCCTATTATCCCTCTGAAAGAGGCCCGTATAACTATAATCCCGATCTGCGTCCCGATGGCTATCTGAATGACCCCGAATCCAATTGGGCAGGCATCACGCGGGCTATAACCTCAGATGTCGATTTTGACAAAAATAATATTGAATACATTGATTTCTGGTTACTCGATCCGTTTATCCCCGGCGAAAACGGCAGGGTGCTGGATGGTATCGAAAATACAAATAATACAACCGGGGGAAAGCTGATATTCAACCTCGGCAGCATTTCAGAAGATGTGATTACGGATAATCGTCATGGCTTTGAGAATGGATTGCCTGCCGATGGAAATCCGGCGTTAACGGACAGTACTGCGTGGGGACGGGTCACAAAGCAACAATATCTGACCAATGCCTTTGACAATTCTACCGAGGCCAGGTTTTACCAGGATGTGGGCATGGATGGTCTGAAAAGTGTCGATGAAGCAAACTTTGCCTCTTATCAGGATTTTATCAATGCGGTAAATAACCTGCCGCCTGATGTCAGGGATAGAATATTGCAGGATGTGTCGGCTGATGACTTTAAGTATTATCTCGGAGCTGATCTCGATGAAAATGATATTAAAATCCAGGAGCGGTACAAAAACTTCAATAATATGGAGAACAACTCTCCCATCGTTTCCGATATCAATGCCGCCTACACACCCTCCGGAACCAACTTACCAGACAATGAAGACCTTAACAGGGATAATACGATTTCCGATCTCGAAGAATATTATGAATACGAAATAGATCTGAGGCCGGGACAATTACAAATCGGAAAAAATTTCATCATTGACAAGGTGGTGCAAACCATCAATGGCGATGATGTGACATGGTATCAGTTTAGGATTCCGATCCGACAACCAACAAGGAAACAGGGGAATATCTCGGGATTTAAATCCATCAGGTTCATACGAACCTACCTCACCGGTTTCAGGCAACCCGTTGTATTGAGGATGGCTAAATTTCAGTTAGTCGGCTCACAATGGCGCAAGTACCTCGGCAATTTGTACCAGCGTGGGTTGTATGAAATTCCGGAACCTTACGATGCCAGATTCAATGTATCGGTTGTGAATATTGAAGAAAATGGCAGCACCGGGAGCAACAATGAAAGAATACCGTATATGTTGCCTCCGGGGATTAAGCGCGACTATGACAATACATCGCCGATCCTGAGACAGCAAAACGAACAATCCCTTCTCCTGGCCGTCAAGGAGCTTCGTGACCGGGATGCCAGGGCTGTTTATAAGAGTCTCACCACCGACCTGATCAATTACAACAGATTTAAGATGTTTTTCCATGCGCAGGAGTACGATACACCATTGGATGATGATGAGGTTACGGCATTTGTTCGTCTCGGGACAGATTTCGAGGATAATTATTATGAAATTGAATTACCCCTCAAGGTGACCAGGAAAGGAGGCCCCTACACGGCACGCGATATCTGGCCAGAAGAGAATGAGATTAATATTGCTTTCGATGATTTGTATCGTCTGAAAGCACGAAGAAATAATCTCGGGATCGACACGGACCTGCCGTTTACTGACACAGTCGGTATTTACAGAATTACTGTTAAAGGTCGTCCTGAATTACAGACCGTGCAGACTATAATGATCGGGATACGAAATCCTGAAAGTGTGGATGGGCAACCGAAAGGAGTGATAGTGTGGGCCAATGAGATGAGGGTTACGGACTTTAACAATAATGCAGGATGGGCAGCCAATGCATATCTCAATGCTAAACTGGCAGATTTCATGGTTGTGACGGCATCGACGCGTTACACTTCATTTGGTTTCGGAGGTATACAGCAACGGATAGCCCAGATGACAAGGGAAGAAACATTTCAATATGACATCTCTGCCAATGTTGCACTTGACAAATTTTTACCATCGAATTCAGGGATTAAGATACCGATGTATATCAGTTATGAAAACATGAAAGTTACTCCACAATATGATCCTCTTGACCCTGATCTTCCTTTGAAATCAGTTTTGCAATCCATTGATGACCCCGTTGAGCGGAAAAATTATAAAAAGATCACCCAGGAACGAATGGAGCGGCGTAGCATTAATTTCACAAATATCAGGAAAGAAAAGACCAAGGAAGGAGCTAAGAAACATATCTATGATATTGAGAATATTTCGCTGACCTATGCTTATGCCGATGCCAGGCAGTCGAATGTAAATACGGAATCATATGTGTTAAAATCTCATAGAGGATCACTTGCTTATAATTTCAGTCCTCAGGGGGGCTTAGTAGAACCGTTTAAAAGTTCGAAAGGAATGAAGAGTAAATACCTTCAACTGATTAAGGATTTTAATTTCTCATTATTGCCCAGTAATCTAAGTTTCAGGGCAGATTTGTACCGGAGGTATGCACGCACACAATTGAGGAACTCAGACCTTACTACGACCGGAATCAGGCCTTATTTTGAGAAATCCTTCACCTTCAACAGAATATATAATCTGCGGTGGGCTCTGACTAAAAGCCTCTCTTTTGATTATAATGCCAGAGCCAACACCTTTGTCGATGAGCCATTCGGAGATCTGGATACAAAGGAGAAAAAGGATGTTTTGTGGAATAACCTGAAGAGCTTCGGCCGGATGAAGAATTTTGACCAGAACATCAGTTTTACCTATCGTATTCCGCTAAATAAATTTCCTGTCACTGACTGGATTAACGCAGATGCCCGATATTCGGTCGGTTATTCATGGAATGCCGGAGCCTGGTCCACAATCGATAGTCTCAACCTGCAGTTGGTGCTTGGGAACATTGCACAAAATAACCGCGAAATGGGGATAACGGGAAAGGTTGATTTTGTCAAACTGTACAACAAGTGGAAGTTTCTGAGAGAGATCAATACGCCACCGAGAAGAAGTAGCAGAAGCAGAACCAGGACGAGACCAGAAATAGTCCAGAAGAGTGATACTACAAAAACCAAAGAGCGGGAGATGAAGGGGTTGAAAGGAATCGCAAGAGTGCTAATGATGATACGGTCAGTGAATGCTACTTATAATATCCGGGAAGGGACCATGCTCCCCGGATTTTCTCCCCAACCCAATTTATTCGGAATGGATAAGAATTGGTCGGCACCGGGCTGGGATTTTATTTTGGGGAGCCAGAATCCTGACATCAGGAATCGCGCAGCCCAAAACGGGTGGTTGGTGCTTGACACCCTTTTGTCAACGCCATTCACGCAGATGCGTTCTTATGACCTCAACCTGAAGGCCCTTGTTGAGCCTTTTAAAGGATTCAGGATTAATTTTGATGCGCGAAAGAGCGCCACGGGCAATTACCTGGATGTCTTCAGAGTTGATGCAGATGCTTCTGGTAAAAGGGGAGAATATTTCAGTATGAACACGTCGCGGACTGGGAGTTACAGTATTACGGTCAATACCATGAAGACATCTTTTGTCAAAGATTTTGCCGATAATACCAATCCAAGTTTTATTAATTTTCAGAATTACCTGAATATCGTTAAAAATCGATTGGACAATTTAAATAATAATAATGGTGAATATGCCAGACAGTCACAGGATGTGATGATCCCGGCTTTTATAGCGGCCTATACAGGGCAAAGTGCCGAAGAGGTACAATTGACACCGTTTCCGAAATTTCCGATACCGGGGTGGAGGGTTGATTATAATATGCCCGTGCTGAAAAATATCTTTTCGTCAGTAAACCTTAAACATGCCTACAGCTCAACCTATTCGATCAATAATTATTCAAACTCCTTGCTATACCAGGAGGACCTTGAGTTGGATGCCCAGCTCGACAGATACCCCTTCCCGATAGACACCAATGAACTGGGAGAATTTATTCCCCCGTTTCTCATGAACCAGGTCATCATACAGGAGCGGTATGCGCCTTTGATCGGTATATCTATCAGGACAAAGAGCAGGATAACAGCCAGTATTGACTATAAGAGAGAGCGGAACATCGGTCTCAATATTTCCAACTCCCAGATCACAGAATTGAACAGTAAAGACCTGACGGTGTCTTTTGGTTTTACCAAATCAAAAATTAAGCTTCCTTTCAAGGTTAAAGGTATGATCATCGCCCTTGAGAATGATCTGACTTTTAAATTTAATTTCACGTTGCGGGATACGAAAACGATACAGCGAAAAATCGATGATGTGAATACCGTAACAGCCGGGAATGTTAATTTTCAGTTGAGGCCCCAGATAGGATATGTGTTGAGTGAACGCCTGAATCTCAACCTTTATTTCGAAAGAAATATCAATACACCCCGCATCACAAGCTCGTATCCGCGCTCCACAACTCAATTTGGCATCCAGGTCAGATTTAGTTTAGCCCAATAAATTTTGAACTCAGAAAAAGCATATTAAATTTGAAGAAAAAATAAAAATATGAACGTACCTAAGGATTTAAGATACTCAAAGGACCACGAATGGTTCAGGGTTGAAGGAAATATTGCAACGGTTGGTATCACTGATTTTGCGCAAAAAGAATTGGGTGATATAGTATATGTAGAGATCGAGACAGAGGGGGAGGACTTGAGTGAAGGGGATGTATTCGGTACTGTGGAAGCTGTTAAGACTGTATCTGATCTTATTATGCCTGTAACAGGCAAAATCATCGAAGTGAACAGCGAGTTGGAATCAACTCCTGAAATAATCAATTCAGATCCATACGGTGACGGCTGGATGATTAAAATAGAGGTTGCCGACCCCACGACGGCAGAAGGCGGACTATCTGCAGCTGAATATGCAACGTTGATTTCTGAATAATTATCCCTTAATCACAACTTTCTTTTACAAATTTTACATTGTGATGATGCAATGGTGAAACAAGTATTTTTAGGAGTTGATGATTTATAAATTGATATTTGTTTGAAATCAATGCAGAATAATTAGTAAATTTGTAAATAAGGTGGAATTGTATCCCATGGCAAAGCAACTAAAATTTGTTTATAAATGATTGAGTCAAAGAAAAACCCGAAAGCAGACCTCACCAGGATGACTGGATTGTTCTTTAATATAGGTCTGGTAATCAGCTTGTTGGTTGTTGTACTCGCCTTTGAGGCAAAGGTTTATGATGATGGCAGCCAAGTAAATCTCCAAAGTTCATCAGAGGATTTTGAAGATTTGATGGATATCCCACAGACGCAACAGCCACCGCCACCACCACCAAAGAAAATTCAGCCGGAAATCATTGAGGTGCCCGACGAAGAAGAGATTGAGGAGGATATCGAGATTGACCTTGACGTGGAAATGACGGAAGAGACGGTAATTGAAGAGATTGCTTTTGAAGAAGAGCCAGAGGAAGAGGAGGTAGAAGAGATTTTTACCATAGTTGAAGATCAACCCCAGCCGATAGGCGGCATGGCTGCATTTTACCAATATGTTAATAAAAATCTGAAATATCCCGCCCAGGCAAGAAGAATGGGTATTGAAGGAAAAGTGTTTGTGCAGTTTGTCGTTGATAAAGACGGCTCAATTACAGATGTAAAGGCAGTGAAAGGTATCGGCGCCGGATGTGATGAGGCGGCTGTAAAAGTAATCCAGGGAGCTCCTAAATGGAAGCCCGGAAAGCAAAGAGGTCGCCCTGTGAAAGTGCGAATGATCCTCCCGATTACTTTTAAACTCGGATAACAAAAGAAAAAATCAACCTTATCTAAATTAACGTGAGTTCGGGGTATAATTTGCTGGGAAAGAGTTAATTATGTAGTTAAAAGCTTTGAGAAAAAAGGTTCAAATCATTAAAATTGTACAAAAACAATATTTAACCAATGATTTGAACCTATGATACATACCGACAAGTTAGTAGAAATCTTCGTCAGAACCGATGATTTTTACAAGGATTTTGAAAAATTTCTTCAACAGAATAGATTGCAAGACCCTATAAAAAAAACTCGCTTTATCAAAAGCACAAATGACGCCAAGTGAGGTCATGACCATTGTGATCTTCTATCATCTCAGTGGTTACAAATGCTTCAAATATTATTATCAACAGGGTATATTAAAGACCTGGAGAAGTTTTTTCCCCAATGCGGTTTCCTATAACCGTTTCATAGAGATTAAAAAAATGGTCAACCCGGCTTTATATATGTTTGTCCATTTGTGCTGCCGTGGCACCAAGACGGGCATTTATTATATTGATTCGACAAAACTTCCTGTTTGTGACAACCGCAGGATACATTCTCATAAGGTCTTCAAAGATATTGCAAACAGGGGCAAAACATCGACCGGGTGGTTTTATGGGTTAAAATTGCATTTGATCATCAATGAAAATGGGGAACTGATGGCCTTTTGTTTTACCTCGGGCAATGTGAGCGATAACAATAAAGAGGTTGTCAGGCAGCTATCAGAAGGATTGAGCGGGGCGCTGTTTGGAGATGCAGGATATGTTTCGGGAACATTATTGGAAGAGCTCTATAAGCAAGGCATCACGCTGATGACAAAACTGAGAAAAAACATGAAAAACAAGCTCATCTCAATGGAAAATAAATATTATCTGAAAAAGCGGTCTTTGGTGGAAACAGTCATAGACCTGATGAAGTACATTTGCAACATTTGGCACACCAGGCACCGGAGTATCGATAATTGTTTTTCCAATATGTTGGGTGCCATGGCAGCATATTCGTTCTTTGATCACCTGCCTTCTATAGCCCCTTTTAACAATAAAAGAAAAATTGCACTATCTTGAGATATTTCCCCGAACTCACGTTAATTTAAAAACAGGGAAAAATTTCGCCGCTCAAACAGAAAAGATATAAAGATGATTATCAGGCATCTGCATGAGATCTATGAATTTTTAGATTTGACGATTTTTGTAACGGATAATACAAGTCGGGGTTAAAGCAATTTTCACAGGCAGGCTTCTACTCATTGTCGCCGTTAAAGACCAGCCCGGGAATTTCTGTTATTGCACTTTGAAATAATAAGCCCCTTTCACTAAAACATCATTAAACGGCTTGCCGTCAACAATCTGAGTAAAACCGTCTCCCGTCATACCTATGCTTATTTCCTCTTTTCTCAGATACAGGTTGTTTTCGTCTGCTTTTTCTTTGACTAGTAAATAATACCTGTCACCCGACTTTATCACCGCTTCATCCGGTACTGCCAGGGCTCTGATCGTATCGGTACTTACCTCAACCTGAAAGTACATTCCATCAACAAATATTTTTTTCATTTCCTCATCGGGTTCGGCGAGGCAATCGATGCTTTTGGTTTCCGGATCGATGTATTTCCCAATGGAAAATATCCTTGCAGTGTAAATTTTATCGACATTATCCGGGCTGTACAGATTGAGCAATTGTCCCGCTTTCAGCTTGCTGACATTTTCCTGGTACACATAAAAGTGAACCTGCAAATCCCTGTTGTCGATAACCTTCATCAGCAAAGTTTGAGAATCAATAAATTGCCCGACATTGCTATTTTGAACTGTGATATAGCCTTCGATCGGTGAAGTGATCGGCAAATACACCGACAAATTGCCGGCTTCGAGGTTTTTGACATTTACATTCAGAATTTTCAGCTCGGCTCTCAATGCTTTGAGTTTGGCCTGCAACATATTGTATTCGCTTTCAATGGCAATAAAACTCTTCTGGGAAGCGATTTTCTGCTCGTACAAAGCTTTCGTTCTTTCATATTCTGTTTCTACCGCTTTCAGATTGGCCATCGATTCGAGATACTGACGTTGCAGGTTGATAAACTCTTTGCTTTCGACGGTACAGAGCAACTGTCCTTTTCTGACATGACTACCGAGATTTACTTTTACGGTTCTAACAATACCCGACACATAGCTGTACACATCGGCCTTGGATTGGGGTGAGGCTGTAATGATACCGTTGGTTTTGTAGATTTTTGTAAAAGTGTGCATCAGAGTGCTCCCCAGTTGCATTTGCTCTTCGCGAAATTGCTCATTGCTGACCGCTATCAGACTGTCGTTATCGGTGTTCTTCCCGCCCTCGGTCGAACCCGTACAACCTGAAAAAAGGATCGCTATAGTAATTATGGCAGGAAATATGGAAAAATGATAAAATCTCATGTTCTGATAATTTATTATAAAGTAAAATAATTCAATTCGAGAATGATCAGATTGCTCTGCCAGAGATTGCGAAGATACTCCAACTTAATGTTCGTCGCCGTCTCCATGCTCTGCAGATATTTGAAAATATCGATTTCACCGGCTTCATAACTTTTCAGTGCGTTATTGATGATTTCGGTGTACAGTTGTTCTCCGAATTCATTATAATATTTTATTGATTCTTCATATTTGCTGAGTTGCCGGTTGAGTTCGCTGATCCTTTTTTTGTATTGCACCTGAATATCGGACGCTCTTTCCTTTGCAATCTGCATGGATATTTTTCCAGCATTCACCCTTGATTTTTTCTCTCCGAAAAAAAGCGGTACACCGAGGCTTATGGCATATCCGTTGTAGTTTTTTGCATCCGGATATGAGTTTTTACCACTAAAATAGGCGAGGCCGATATCCGGAAAGAATTTGTTTTTTTCTGCCTTTATTTTGGCGTCTTCCAAACCTATGATCTGCCTTCTCAGCAATAGTTCGGGGTGTGTGATTGTATCTGTTGTCAGTGCAAACCGGCTCAGCGGTTCGTAAGGGACCACAAAGGCGCTGTCTGTCTGCAACAGGGATTTAAGATTATTCAATGCTATATCGAGGTCATAGTCGAGCTGCCTGATCTTTAAAGCTATGTCCTGCTTTTTGGCGTGGGCATTCAGTTTTTCAAGTTGAGTGATACCGCCTAACTCGAAGTTAGCATCCACCGCCCTGATCATATTGGAAAGGATGCTGTCGATCGCCTGATAATAGTATTGCTTGTTCAGAAGGTACTGAACTGTATGATAAGATTGTGCCACCCTTTTCGATAGTTTAGTCCTCTGAATCATATATTCTGTTTCAGAGATGATGCTGCTCAGCGTATTCACCTTCTTTTGTGAGGTGTAAACCGTAGGAAATTTGAAATCCTGCCTGATGCCGATCACATTGATCGGGTAACCGTTTTCGGCGATGTTGTTTTCGTCGTATTCATAGAAAATACTTGTCTGATCTATTGCGAATGCGGATGGGATCAGCGCTTTGCTCTGCTCCGTCATCAGATATGAGGCTTTTAAATCTTTATTGTTCTCAATAGCAATATCGATGGCCTGCTCGAGCGTAATGGCTCGGGTTTGTGCCTCCGCCCTGAGACTAGCAACTGCAAGCAAGGGCAGTAAAATCACCACGACTTTTTTCTTCAGTTTCAATGGCCAGACCTGAATTCCCGTTACATTGTTGAGCACTGCATAAAGGAGCGGAAGAGCGATCATGGTGAGCAGGGTAGAGGTCACAAGGCCACCGATCACTACCGTCGCGAGCGGGCGCTGTACCTCGGCGCCGGCAGAGGTAGAAACAGCCATAGGTAAAAATCCAAGAGCCGCTGCCGAAGCTGTGAGCAGCACAGGGCGCAGTCGTTCTCGGGTGGCTTTCATAACGAGTTCTCTGATATCAGTCATCCCTTCGTTTTTTAATTCTTTAAGATATTCGATGAGGACAATGCCATTCAGCACGGCAACCCCGAAAAGTGCGATAAACCCAATACCGGCGGATACGCTGAACGGCATCCCCCGAATCCAGAGAAAGAAAACGCCTCCGACCGCTGACAACGGTACCGCAGTGAAAATCAATGAAGCTTCCTTGAAGGATTTAAAAGCAAAATGCAGGAAAATAAAAATCAGGAGGAGAGAAACAGGCACAGCCAGTTTCAAACGGTTTGTCGCATTTTCCAGATTTTCGAACTGTCCGCCGTAATCAACATAATACCCGGGATCGAACTGTACCTGTTTGTTCACCCTGTCCTGAATGTCCATGACCACCGACTCCAGGTCCCTGTTTCGGACATTTACACTCACCACCACTCTTCGGTGTGTATCGTCGCGCGATATTTTAGCCGGCCCTGTGGTATATTCGATCCGTGCCAGTTGCGATAGCCGAACCTGATTGCCGTTCGGCAGAGCCACATTCATCTGGCGGATATTTTCGATGTCTTTCCTGAATTGTTTCTGAAACCGGACAACGAGGTCAAATCGCTTTTCGCCTTCAAATATCTTTCCAGCGACAGCGCCGCCGAAGGCCATGGCAAGCTGATTGTTAAGTTCTTCGGTTGACAAACCGTAATAAGCCACTTTCTCCCTGTTGAATTGGACGATCATCTGAGGCAAACCCGCTGTCTTCTCCATCACCACGTCCGCTGCACCGGGTACATCCTCAATTAATCGCTTGATTTCCATGGCTTTTTGATTGAGGTATTCAAGGTTTTCGCCAAATATCTTGACGGCGATATCTGCACGCACGCCTGTGATCAGTTCGTTGAAGCGCATTTCGATGGGTTGCGTAAATTCATAATCTATTCCCGGAATCACCATCAGGGCTTCTTTAAACTTATTTGCAAGTTCTTCTTTACTTTCTGCCGATACCCACTCGTCCCTGGGCCTGAGCTTGATGATCACGTCTACTTCTTCCATCGACATCGGGTCGGTGGGAACTTCCGCTGCTCCGATCCTTGATACGATTTGATCTACCTCAGGGAATTTATCAATCAGGATATTCTCTATTCTTGTGGTCAGCTCGATGGTTTTACTGAGTGAAGTACCCGTTTTGAAAACAGGCTGGATTACAAAATCACCTTCGTCGAGGGTCGGTACAAATTCTCCGCCCATTTTCGTAAAAAGATAACCGGTAAAGATCAGGGAGGCAAAAGCCATAGCAAAGACAACTCCTTTGTAGTCATAGGCCAGATTTATGACCGGACTGTATGACGCATAAACCTTGTCCATGATCCATCTTGAGATTTTGTTGATGGTATTCCGCTTGGCGGGTTTCAGAAACAATGCAGAAGCCACGGGAACCCAGGTAAGTCCGAAAATCATGGCGCCGATGATGGCAAAGCTGAAAGAGAGTGCCATCGGGCGGAACATCTTGCCCTCCACGCCGCTCAGTACCAGAATAGGGATCAGTACGATCAGGATAATGACCTGGCCGAATATGGCAGAATTGATCATTTTTGATGACCCTTCGTAGGCGATTTTGTCGATGAGTAATTGTCGTTGTCTTTTTTCTGCATTTTCAAAGCTGTCTTTAGCTACGGTAATGCGCAGAGCAATAAATTCTACGATGATCACGGCGCCGTCGATGATGATCCCGAAGTCGAGTGCGCCGAGGCTCATGAGATTCGCATCGATGCCGAAGATGTACATCATCGAAATAGTGAAGAGCAATGCAAGCGGGATCAGTGAGGCGATAACCAGTGCAGAACGGACATTGCCGAGGAGCAGGATCACGATAAATATCACGATCAGGCATCCGAGCAAGAGATTTTCGACAATGGTAAAAGAGGTTTTGCCGATTAGTTCGCTACGCTCAATGATGGGATTGATAAACACACCCTCCGGAAGGTTTTTCTGCACTTCTGCCACACGTTCTTTTACTTCATTGATCACCATTTTGGAGTTGGCGTTTTTGAGCATCATGATCTGTCCCATTACCTTTTCGCCTTCTCCATTGGCTGTGATGGCGCCAAACCTGTTGGCATGACCAAACCGGACTTTAGCAATGTCACGGATCAGTATGGGTTTGTCATTCACATTCTTCACAACAATGGCCCCGATCTCGTCAAGGGTCTTTACCATACCGTCGCCGCGTATGAAATAACTGAGATTTTCTTTTTCAATGTAAGCTCCTCCCGCAAGGCTGTTGTTTCGACTGACAGCGTCATAAACATCGAGCAGGGTGATATTGCGGCTTTTAAGCATCTCCGGATTAATGGAAATCTCATATTGTTTCAGATAGCCGCCCCATGTATTCACCTCCACGACACCATGTATGCCGGCGAGCTGCCGTTTTACCATCCAATCCTGAATTGTGCGCAGATCCATGGGTGTGTACTTGTCTTCATACCCCTCTTTCACATCTAGGATGTACTGATAAATCTCTCCGAGGCCGGTGGTGATCGGTCCCATCTCAGGTGAGCCGAATCCTTCGGGAATGTTTGCGGTAGCTGTTTTGATCTTTTCTGCAATGAGTTGCCTGGGCAGATAAGTGCCCATGTTATCATCAAACACGATGGTGACAACGGATAGTCCGAATTTGGAGATTGAACGAATTTCCTCCACTCCCGGGAGGTTGGACATCTCAAGCTCTATGGGATAAGTGATAAATTGTTCGACATCCTGAGTTGAGAGATTAGGAGAAGTGGTGATGACTTGTACCTGATTGTTGGTGATGTCGGGTACGGCACCTACAGGAATGTTGAAAAGAGCATACATCCCATAAGCTGCGATAGTCAGCGTAAACAGAATGATGATTAGCTTATTGTTTATGCTGAAGCTGATAATCTTATTGATCATTGCCGGTTCTTTTTTACTGTAAAAAATCCCTGAATTTTCAAGGGAAATCCTGTTTGATCGTTGTCGGTCTTTTATTTGGTATTCCTGGCCGGTTGCTTTGGTTTCGGGTTAAAAATCAATGTCCGTCATCATGATTCATGACCAAAGTTTCATTCCATTGCCGGGGGCGGTTTATACAGTGTATAAAAATATGGAATAATTTGTGAATCACTCCGTTTACCGCCCCGTCTTTTTGCAAAATGACACAACATTCCATCATAATAATTCATTGATGGTATTTTGGTGATAATGCCGGAAGAGAAGAGAAGACTCAAAGTTCACAAAAATTTACCGGAGAAACAAGCGATTTGATTACTGTGGTTCAATGCTGATGATGGGCGGCAAGGTCTGTAGTCTATGAAAAATCACCGTTTTTTTATGGTAGGGTTCTTTAAGAGTTTACTGTGGGCTCTGGATAGCGGGAACGTAATGTTGCAGGACAGTAAGGAAATATTCAAAAAATGGCTATTTTGGCCATAAGACGCTCCTGCCATATTGAATATATCGGGAACGAAGTGCGCTATATACATACGTTGTGTCTCATATTAAAGAGACATTGAAACAATGAAAAATAATTTAAGCATATTATTACTTATTATGGGTTTGCAATCCTGTTTGA
>WGED01000426.1 GCA_015492915.1 Cyclobacteriaceae bacterium | reverse complement strand
GTATCTCACCGTCGTATATGTCATAGGCGTTTTCGCTGAATGCTTTGACGCGGTAGTTGCCCGATTTGGTAATTTTATAGGAGACAGCAAATTCAGTCATGCCGGCTGTACTTTGGGTGCCGGGTTTGTTGGTGGTGCCGTCGATGTTGATGTGACTATCCACTTCTACCGACACGCGGTCGTCAAAGAGATTTTTTGATACCTTCAAATCAAGCTGGGTCCTCATCTGAGCGCTGTTGCTGCCATATTCCTCAAAGGTATTTACCCCCATGTCGATATCGACAACCTTAATGAAGCGCCCCGTCAGATTGTTGAGTTGCTCGGTCATGATGGCATTAACGCTGTTAACCGCCGCAGTGGTCGCAAAGGTGCGGCTGGAGGAGGCATCCGTGCCCGGGTCCTCGGGGATGAAGGTTCCGGCAACGAGCAAGGCAAAAACCTGCTTATTTCGCTCGGCTTCCATAAAAGGCTGACTAAGCATGCTCAACTTGGCATCAATGACCGGATAGTTGGCGCGATGCCTCTGAGGCAGATCAATCCAGAAGGATATTTCAGGCTCGGAAATTTTATTAGTCACTTTCAGAATGACGTCGTATGGAAGGCGCTGGTTGTACATCGACCGCTCATAGGAAGAAATCTCATTCGAGATAAGGCCAACGGAATTGGAGCGTACCGTGTATCTGGCAGAAAAATCCATGACCCCGTCCATCACATCGCCCGACCAGGTCACCGTGCTGCCAGGATCAAACGTGAACCGTTTTTTGACCAACCTGTAAAACGACAACTCGTAAAATCCTTCTTCAAACTCCAGGATACCTGTAAGCTTCCCCTTCCTGATATCATCATAGAGGTAATGAAGCTTTCCCTTCAGGCGAAATTCAGAGAAGTCCCCGGAGTTCGGGTCCAGGTGAACTGTAAAACGGGCTTCGGGATCCACCTCAAGATCCATCGCCAGGTGAATATTACCAAACAGTGATATGATGGAATCACCGATAAATTGCTTTTTACCTGCATCATCGGTCTCAAATTCCTCAAAACCAAATCCTGTAATTTCCACAATTCCGGCATCAGAGATCAGCTCCAGTTCCTGTCCGGGCATGATATAGGTGATATCCGTTTCTTTATTTACCCTCAGATTTGCATTGACTTGCAGGTGGTCCTCCATGCTTTTGATTTCCGCGTCAATGCCCATTGCCAGCCGGCCAATGACGGTTTCATTCTTCACATCATGATTATTTACGACCATGAAATTTCCGGATACCAGACGGAGGTCATACAGGGGGTTAGCCAGTTTGGTCAGATCGACAGAACCATCCACAAATAATTCATTGCCCAGGCTATCCCTGATCACGAAATCATTGAATTCTGCCAGGTTGTCCTCGATGACCACCTGCCCGTTATTCCTCAGAAAGGTGCCGGTGGTGTTGATGTTAAAAGCCAGGTCATCAAACTGAAATCGCCCATCGAGGTTGGGGCGATCGACAGTGCCGCTAACTGCCATCCTCCCGGTCAGCTTACCATTGAGGTAATCGAGAGATTCAGAGAACAGAGGCATGAAAATATTGGCATTTTCAATGTCTGCTTCCATAATGACGCTGAGAGGTTGTGCGGCTGTGGACAGATCGATGCTCCCCGACAATACCATGCTGTTGTCGTCGTGTTTAAGACTTAACCCCGCTTTGGCTTTGTCATCTTTTTTATAGGTCAAGGCAGAAGACAGTTCACCGAGGGACACATCACCATACAGGAGTTCCGGAATAATCAGATTGCTACTCAACGATAATTTGCCAAATGGGTCATCCAATACTATTTTTCCATATAGATTACCGGCAAAGATTGTTGTTAAACTGTCCCGTTCCGGAAGACCTGTGATATTCCGAATATCAAAATTTCCAAAATTGAGGATCAAACGCTTTTCGTCTGCGTCCAGCCATACTCTCTGCCGGCCTCTGCTCAAAGTCGCCGACCTTGCGAGAATAGAATTTTTATTGAATATCAGATTGTTATCCCGTGGAATTTCCCATGGTTCATAATGAATAATTAATTCTTCAGGCACCATATGCACAAAATATGTCGAATCTTCATAATTAAAATCAATACGGGCCCCATATTTCAGACGGTTTTCTATGTCATGGATTTTAAATGATAATTTACCGTTCTGATGAGCAATGGTTGATTTTAGCTCGATATTTCTTATAAAAGAGGAGTCGTAATTGAGCGAGCCGATACGCATAAAGACATCCATCGAATCGGCGGAAGAACTTATATCGACCAGTAAATTCTCACTCCTGATATCAGCATACCGGATTACCGGAAGGGAAATTTCAACGTCGAACAGATTCTTGTAACTATCGAACCAGCCGCGGCAACGTTCCAAAGAAAATTCTTTGAGATCCTCGAAAAGAAAACCGGCCAGAAAATCCGGCTTCCTGAGATTTAAGTCAAAACGGTAGTGGTAGTCGCGATGGCTCAACACGGAATCGGGCAGGGTGATATAGTGGCTCAAGTGGTCACTTATTGAATTTTCCACTTCCATGATTCGCACATTGCCCGACAAAGAGGCATCCAGCACATCGGACGTCAGGCGGTAATTCTTCTCTCCATCACCAACTTTCGCAGTCAGCGCTATCTCTGCCAGATGATACGGCCTTTTGTCATAGAGGAGGCTGACCTGCCCGGCCGAAATGCTCCCCGTATATTCCTCAAGCGACTTGCCGGCAATATTGAGAGAAACCTCTCCTGCGATTTTAAATTCATCATCTACCAGGCCCAGCGCATGCAGGTCAATGTTTTTTATGGTCATGTTTGCATCCAGACTTTTAGCCGAATCTCCCAAAACGAGTAATCCTTTCATGGTGGCCTTAAAGGCCGAGTCCTTTAACTGTGCCTTGAGACGATATTCATCGGCAACCTTATCGACCACGATATACAGATCTTCGATGGCATTTCCGTCCGTTTCTATGCGAAGTAAGTTTGTGCTGACCTTCATATCGGGCCATGAATTTTCAACCATTATTCCTTCCACTTCACTGTCAAAGGCCATCAGTCCGTAAGTTGAATCCGAAAGAATATACCCCAGATCTATGCCCCTGCCACTGATTTCAGAAAAAAATTGTTCATTTTTCATGGAAAGATCAGCGTGCAGCTTTCCGGCATCTGTCAGCAAATCCATTTCTGCCTTTGAACCGTCCGAGCCCGATGAGCCCGCCGACCTCAATCCGAACCACTGTGGAAGAACAATACTGCGGGGCAGCAATGTGTCTGTGATTATCCGCTCGATGGCTTCCCTTGTCGTATAAAATGTATCAATCGAATAGCTGATACCAAGCGTATCGTAGGGCAATCCGTTGACATTACCGTGCAATTTCAGTTTTGTCAGCTTATCCGCAGTAGCATCGATATCATGGATTTTGAACGATTTCAACGGCCCTTCCGTCGATAGCTTCGCAACATCAATAAACTGAACATGCTGCAACATTGGAAACCGTTCCAACACATCGGTAAACGGCCTCGACTCTGCCACGAACACCCTGCCCCTGAAATCCGTATCGATGGTCAGCTCCTCAATACGCCGGCCAATAAGTCGCAGGGCCGGATAGGTCAGCAATGCATTGCCGGCCATCCAACTTTTCAGGGTTTTCATTTCTACATTCTCTGCGGAAATACGTGTATTGTCCATGAAAAATTTGCCTTTCAGGCCGCGAACTGTACCCCCTGTGGCTTCTGTGACCGAAAGAGAGGAAACCATAGCCCCTGTAGTATTTTTATTGAAGAACAGGCTGTCGGCCACAAAGTTGAAATCCCTGAATGTCATGTGCAGATAATCCATACCCCTGATATCGGCCGTGTCGGGACCTATATCCATCTGATAGGCAGTATTCATTATCTCGGCATGGTCAACGGCAAAAACCCACGGTATATCAGCAAAAGTATAAGGCGTCGTCAGGAGTGAATCCTGTTCAACCTCAGCCACCATGCTATCGGACGAAGGATATACCGCTAAATATACATCTGCGCTGTCGAGCCGAAAGTCCGAGGCAGTGATCAAGAATTTGTTCAGGTCTATTTCCTTGGGAATGATCGATGCCTTATTGAACTTGACCTGAATGTTTACCTTTTCATTGCCCGTTTCCAGTCCGAATCTTATCCCGCTCATAGCAAGGTTGCCCAGGCTCACACTGAACGGTATGGGTTTTTGCTCATTATTTTGCTCCGTTTCGATGGTATCGGGCATACTCCTTTTCGTTTTCACAAAAAAGGAAGTATTATCAATGGTGATACTTTCAAGGTTGAATTCCTTACGTGCAATGTCAGCCTTGCTCGCAAGAATATGCAGGTACCCGATATTGAGACGCATATACGAAGAGTCCGCTTCACTTTCGATTCCGCCGCGGACATTTTTCAGTTCGATCTCAGAAAACCTCAAAGCCCATGGATTTTCAGCCTTTTTTTTGTTGCCACTGCCTTCAAAGGCCCTGAACATCGGAGTGATGTTCAAGGTACTTTCACCATATCTTTGGATCAGGTTGCCCTTCAATCCATCGATCAACAAATAGTCTATATTGATCTTTTTACGCAACAAACCGAACAAACCGGCATTGATATGCAATTTCTCAAGATATATCAATGTGTCACCCTGCAAGTCGCGCAGAAACAAGCCTTCGATCTGCACCGTTTTAAGAAATCCGATATTGACCGAACGGATTTCCGTTTTCATTCCCGTCTTTTCAGAGATCATGGACGTTGCATATTTCACCACCCGGGTTTGGACGGAAGGAATCATGAGCAATAAGGAGGCAGTCAATGACAAAACAATCCCTGCCATGACTGTCCATACTATCGTTTTGGCGACAATCCTGAAGAACCCGGATTTGAGAATTTGCTTTGTCATGTACTAACAACCGTGCGGCCGGCTTAATGTCACAAATAATAGCATATTTTAATCAATCCCGAAAATATGGCCGGATTTTTATGCTGAATGGAAAGATTTACATCAAAGTGTCTGGGTCTGAAATGCCCGGCCAATGAATATGTTATTCACACCTAATCTCAACTATGAACCCAAAATTCTCACCAGGATTTCGTTATGAGAGGTTAAAGTACAACTTGTCCCGCCAGGGCGGGAAGAAAATCCGCACGTTTGGGATGAGGAGGCATAATGCGCTTTTATGGCGACGAGTCAAACGTGAACGAAGTGCCTGATTTTAAAGTAGTTTAAGCTCGGAATAGAAAGGTTATTGAGAATTTTGGGTTGAAACAAACTCCGGGTATCTGCCTGATCAATCTTACGAAGAAACGGCCTTTTTCTCATTCCCTGAAATTAGCTGGATGAACAACGAAATCACCACCACAAGCACACTGCCGATGATGTTGAAATTGAGGTAGGCGATCTCAGTGAAGAAAAAACAGTACACAACGAATGCCTCTGCAATCAGCGCTGCGATGAAGACAGCCGTACCCTTGACGCGGGGTATGTAAAAGGCCACTACAAAAAGTCCTAAAATGGTGCCGTAAAACAATGATCCTAAGATATTTACTGCCTGAATGAGATTCTCGAGCAACGAGGCAAAAGCCGCGAAGGCAATGGCCAGCAGGCCCCAGATGAGCGTGAATACCTTTGAAGCCACAAGGTATTTCTTCTCAGAACCCTCTTTGGCGAAATTCCTTTTGTAAAAATCGATGGTGGTGGTGGAGCCGAGCGCATTGAGTTCACCGCTCGTCGATGACATGGCCGCTGAGAAGATAACCGCCAGCAGCAATCCCACCACCCCCACAGGCATATGTTTCATGACAAATGAGAGAAAAACATAATCGCGGTCCTCGGTTTCCGCCTCGGGCTTTGCTTTTTGAATCACCGTAACCGCCTCGTCTTCCAGTTTTTTCATCTCATCTTCAAGGCCATTTACCTCAGCACTCAAAGCCGCTATCTTTTGCTCATCCCCCGTGTCGAAAGCATCCACCAACTCATGGATTTTTAACCTTTTTTTCATGAAAACATCATGGTGGGCTGCCTCAAGCTCTTTGAGAGAAGGTGCGTATTCCGTTTCATAAACCTCCTTCCTGAGTGGTTCATTGAAAAATATCGGCGGCGGATTGAACTGATAGAACAGGAAAACGAGAACACCGATGAACAGAATGATAAATTGCAACGGCACCTTTACCATACCGTTGAACAGCAGGCCGAAGCGACTCTCCGTAACTGATTTTCCCGTAAGATAGCGCTGCACCTGGCTCTGGTCCGTGCCGAAATATGCCATAGCCAGGAAAAAGCCGCCGATAAGCCCCGACCAGATGTTGTAGCGGTCATTGACGTCGAAATCGAAGGTGACGACGTTGAGCTTGCCCATCTTGCCGGCGACCCTGAGTGTATCGAGAAAGTCCACATTATCAGGCAGATAGGTGAGCACGATGATGCCTGCGAAGATGATGCCGCCCATCATCACTGCCATCTGATGCTTTTGCGTCTGGCTCACGGCCTTCGTGCCCCCCGACACCGTATAGATGATCACGAGCACACCTATGAAGATTATGGTAAAAGTGAGGTTCCAGCCCAGCAGTGACGTGAGCACGATAGAAGGCGCATAGATGGTGATGCCTGCCGCCAGCCCGCGCTGAATGAGGAAAAGCAAGGCGCCGAACATCCTCGTCTTCAGGTCGAAACGTGTCTCGAGATATTCATAGGCGGTAAAGACTTTCAGCTTATGAAAAATAGGCACAAACGTGGCCGAGACCACCACCATGGCCAGGGGGAGGCCGAAATAAAACTGCACGAACCGCATGCCGTCGTGATAGGCCTGGCCTGGGGTGCTGAGAAAGGTGATGGCGCTGGCCTGTGTGGCCATGATCGAGAGGCCGATCGTCCACCATTTCATGCTCTTGTCTCCCAGCAGGTAGCCTTCGATATTTTTGCTGCCGCGCGTCTTCCACACACCATAGGCCACGATGAAAATGAGCGTGCCCAACAATACGATCCAGTCGAGTATACTCATGAAAACCAAACAGTTATGAGATAAAACAAAAAGATCAGGAAGGCGAGGTTGCCCATGACGACGAGATAAATATTGCGCCATCTGCCGAGGATCGGAGGGCGGTCGGGCTGTTCATGATTGTCAGTCATTATTGTCTGAGTTTTTGCACATGACTACGCTCGTCATTTTTAGCGATATGCCATTTGCCGTTTTCGTATTCCAAAATATACAAACTCAGATTGTCATGGTCAAAATTATCCATGTCTTTCAGCGGTTTGCCCGAAATCCATGTCAGCAAAATCTTGAGCGCTCTGCCGTGCATGCACACGAGCACAAGGTCTTCAGGTTGAGAAACAATATATTCCAGCGCCTCCTGTTGCCTCTTCCGCACATCCAGCGGGTTCTCCCCTCCTCCCGGCAATCGCGGCTCCAAATCGCCTGATTTCCATGTGTCGATGATCTCAAAATACTGTTTATTATCCTCACCACGTTCATGTCTGCCTTCCGAATCACCCCAACTGATCTCATCGAGGCCCGGCAGCGCTTCATGAGGAATGCCCAGATCGAGGAACGGCTTTACAGTCTGGATGGTACGATGCAGCGTGGAGGTGTATATTTTCTGAAAGGGAACGTCTTTATAAGCATCAAAAAATGCCTGTGCCTGTCTGTGCCCCAGCTTGCTCAGTTCCGATCTTACATACCTTCCCTGCACGATGCCTTTCTGATTGTGGAGGGTCTGCCCATGACGGATTACATATAATGTCTTTTTACCCAATGAGTGTTGATTTTTTATAATCTCCGGCCATTACAAGGCAACGAATGAAAATTTGAAAAAATAATTTTCCTTTCCCGTAAAAGAAAAAATGCTGTGCAAGTATAGAAAGTTGAGGTGTAAAAGCAAAGCGATGTAATTCAAGATTTGGAGAAAAATAAGGAGGAGTGCTGGTTATCGGATTCCGACGGAATTTCAGGCCTGTCCCGCTCCTGACCGTTGGCCCAATAAGTAAAAAGCAGTAAAATAATGGTCAAAAAGTCATGGGAAATGACCGCTTTCAGAAGGCATATTTGAAAAGAAGGTACAGAAGGCCTGCAAGGAACATCAGTATTGAAAGCTTATTAATACCGTGCATCACGCGCAGGTTGAAGTTCGGTTTGTTGTCAGGATCTTTTTTACGAAAGAAATAGCGCAACACTTCTCCGAAGTCAAAGTACGAATCCGTACCGGTTTTATTTTCATTTCCACCCATGATCAATCAGGTATTATTCGGGGTCAACCCACATGTTATGTTCTTTGATAACGGCGATCAGTTCATCGACAGCCTGTTCCGAGGGCACTCCGCGTTTTACTACTTCCATGCCTTTGTAAAGTGTAATCTTGCCCCTGCCCGATCCCACATACCCGAAATCAGCATCCGCCATCTCGCCGGGGCCATTCACGATGCAGCCCATGATGCCTATTTTCACCCCTTTCAGGTGGCTCGTCCTAGCCCTGATTTTTGCTGTTGTTTCCTGCAGATCAAACAATGTACGGCCGCATGAAGGGCATGAGATATATTCGGTTTTGGTGATCCTCGTGCGGGCTGCCTGCAATATCCCAAAAGCGGCACGGATAATAAACGGTGTTTTTTCATGGGGCTGTTTATCTGCTTGCCATTGCAGCATGATACCGTCACCCATACCGTCGATAAGCAATGCACCGAAATCGGTGGATGCATCGACAAGCAACTTCTCCTCGTCAGCACCACTGTATTCCCGCGCCAGAATAACCGGAATCTCAAGGCCTTGTCTGTCCATCTCCATGATAAACCGCCGTTGTTCGGCCATACCGTGCACATTCATAGTGTGGAGTACGATCACGGGATTTTTGTCTGACAGGGATTTCAATACGTCGAATTGCAAATTACCGGCATCCATGGCGATGAAATTCAATTCGTCATCCCACCTCTCGATATTGCCGGTCTCTTCATAACGGATCATGGGAAAACGGCCATTTTTATCTTCAACATCCAACCAGGCCCTGTAATTGAGCACCTCACGCAAGCCGGCAGGTAAGCCGAAAGGCACAGGCTTATTGCCCGAATAAATGTAATCGGGACTTTGATCTTCAATAGTGAATTTGTCCGATCCCACATCATATCTGTATCCCAGCATGTCCAGATCCTCATAATTGTTTAGCGATAGTTTGCCCACATCAGCGATGACCACGGGAACCATATCACCCCCAATCACATCGCGTTGTACCGTTTTTCGCTTTTTGTATGAATAAGGATCAAATGTCAAGGCGTCGGTCTCTCTGACGTAGCTGTGGTCACGCCGGTGATTGTAACGTTCCACGAGCTTTTTTGCAACGGGAATCTCGTATTCCGGCTCCTCGGTGAGCGACACTCTGATGGTATCGCCGAGGCCGTCTTCGAGCAAGGCGCCAATGCCGATAGCCGATTTTATCCTGCCGTCTTCGGCCTCTCCGGCCTCCGTCACGCCAAGATGCAGCGGATAGGGTTTCATCCCCTCTTCTTGCAGTTTCTTCGCCAGAAGCCTGTATGCCTGCACCATCACGCGCGTGTTGCTTGCCTTCATCGAAAGAACAATGTCATAATAGCGCTCATCTTCACAAATTCGCAAAAATTCCAGGGCGGATTCCACCATGCCAAGTGGTGTGTCACCATAGCGGCTCATGATCCTGTCGGACAGCGAACCGTGGTTGGCGCCGATACGCATGGCGGTGCCATGTTCTTTACAAACCCTCACCAACGGAACAAACCGCTCCCTGATCCTTTCTATCTCTTCCTGATACTCCTTGTCTGTGTATTCGATTTGCTGAAATTTCTTCTTGTCCGCATAATTGCCCGGATTGATTCGCACCTTCTCTACAATGCGTGCGGCAACCTCGGCGGCATTGGGAGTGAAATGAATGTCCGCAATAAGCGGTACGTTGTACCCTCTTCTCTGCAATTCCTTTTTGATTTCAGCGAGATTTTCTGCCTCCCTGATGCTCGGCGCAGTGATGCGCACATATTCACTGCCTGCCTCAATCATACGAATCGTCTGTGCCACAGTAGCCTGTGTGTCCATGGTGTCTGTCGTAGTCATGGATTGTACGCGAATAGGGTGATGACCGCCAAGCGGAACATCGCCGATCTTCACCACAAGGCTCTCACGCCGTGAATAGGCCGTCAGGCTGTTGCAAAACAATTTTTCCATAGATACTCTCAAGAAGAATGGTAAAAACGAACTGCAAAGTTAACCGCCTCGGCGGAATAATTGTTTATCCATCATGGGATTCGGCCGGTTTTTTTACGGGCGATACTCATGGCGGTGCTGCCGCCCACCACGGCGCCGATCAGATGCGACTCCCACGATATGCCCGGCTGATTGGGGAAAAGACCATATACCAACCCTCCGTACAAAAAGAGTACAATGACCGAGATGAGCAATGACTTGAAGTTTTTACTGAAAAAACCATAAAAAATCAGAAAAAAGGCAATACCATAAACCAAGCCGCTGGCGCCGATATGCAGATTGGGACGGGCAAAAAGCCAGACGAGGATATTGGTGAGGAAATAACAACTGATGAACACCCTTTTTGCGATATTTTCATAAAAGAAAAATAACGCCCATCCGAGAAAGAGCAACGGAAACGTATTGGAA
>WGED01000425.1 GCA_015492915.1 Cyclobacteriaceae bacterium | reverse complement strand
TAATAGTATTTCAGGCAATTTAGTGGCTAACAGCATCTGATGAAGCAAAATTTCTGTTGTTAATTTCAGATAAATCGAAATCATATTTCGCTGATATTCAATTAAAAATAATTTTATTTTGGACAAAAATGAATGTAAATATTTTTATATTTTTTGTTAAAATTTTTATCAAAAAATTTGTGATTTTCCATGAAAATTTTGTAATATGAAACTATCTAAATACTTGTTTCATTAAACCACATTCTATCATGAAAAAGATCCTTTTTTCTACAGGTATGGCTATTGCCATGATCTTTTTCCTGTCACAGTGTCAGGAAAAAGTGAATCAAGATCTGAACGAGCCTGTGCTCGTTGAATTCCAATTGAACAATCCGGCTCTGGATGGTTCAGGTAGCAGAACAACAGGAGAAGTTCCCGAATGTTCTGATGGTACTCCGGCTAAGGTGTATATTGAGGGTACCGGCCCAGACGGACCGTTTGCCATGACACTTGATGTGCTGGAGAATTTTGAAGACGGCAGGCAAACCATTGTCGTCAAATTGCCTCCAGGTGATTATGCGATCGATGTATTTTTAGTCCTTGACGAGGACGATAATCTCTTGTATGCTTCACCCGCTGAGGGTTCAGAATACGACGATCTGTTTGATTTTGAAAATAATGTCACTGTTAAATTCACACTGGAGCCGTTTACCAAAATGAAGGTGGTGATTGATGTGCTCTGCTGGGAGAATTATTCTTATAAGAAATTCGGTTATGTTTGGTTCCAGTTCAGTAAATTTAAAGTACGCACCATTTGTTTCTTTGGCGATATCTGTACCAAATTCTATGATGCATGGCACAAAGAAATGAAGGACAACCCATATCTGGGACAAAAATAT
Source organism: Cyclobacteriaceae bacterium (assembly GCA_015492915.1). Lineage (GTDB taxonomy): Bacteria > Bacteroidota > Bacteroidia > Cytophagales > Cyclobacteriaceae > JAAUQL01. The sequence goes on along the minus strand of WGED01000425.1, from coordinate 11,877 downwards.
GACGGGTACGACTTCCCGGCCATTATGAGGGTGGTCATTGTAAATGCTGATGGTGATACGGTAAATGTAGCAGACAATACAGGATGGCTCGGGGCCGGCGAACCGCTGTGCATCGAGTACCTTGATGATGAACAGGTGGAAGGTGAAGAGTTTGTTGCCCACTTGTATCTGTATCTTCCTGACGGAAGCCTGGCACATCTCGATGCCATTAAATTTGATGATACCGCCCGGTCAGATGCTGATAATCCGACATGGGGAGGCGATGACGGAGTCTTTGACTTTGCAGTAGGAGCTGCCGATGCTTGTATGTTTGACGGCATGGATGCCTTCTATGCCCTGCCATGGGTACCGCTTCCGGATGATATCACATTCATATTGAGGAAGAGTTCTGATTCCTATTTCGATTTTGAGTTGACAGATGTACAACCATTCGAAATTAATGAATTTACGGTAGGGAATAAACTCCATGCATGGTGTGGTGATCCCACGACAATCATCTATTGGAATAAAAAATATGATGCTAAAGTTTATCCCTACTTTAATATTCCTGATGGTGTACGGCTTGCAGATATAACTCCGGAAACGTGGGCTATGGTCCATTGGATCGCCAATGAGGTGATTGGCGGAGGTCATCCTGTCGGACATATCCAGAATGCTATTTGGAAGATTCTCGGATATACTCATGATGCCTGGGGCAATCCTATTGGAGATGATGGCGGATTAGTAGCTGAAGCCGAAGGCCACAAGGATTATATGGTTCCGCTTGGAGGTTATATCGTCGTATTAATAGATCCGGGAGATAACATCCAGTTAGGTTTAACAAGATTTGATCCTTGATACTCCATTAGGCTGAAACCTTGAAAATATCCAAAGCTGGAAACCCCTGCACAAGCAGGGGTTTTTCTTTGCCCCGATATAAAGCCGCAATACCATTTTCATTTTATTAAGATTTCTTGTCTTTGCCTGCCGTATAAATGATTTTAATAATGACCGAATTTTCATGAAATACCATAATTGCCACACCAGGAGACCCAGAATGAATTTATGACAAAACCATGTTTTTTTCGGGTCAGCTTATAGAGCGCTGAATTTGTCGAAAACTGTGATATTCCGCACAGAAATGATTGCCGTAGACCTTTATGGATTTTTTGTCTTATTTCTGGATTTAAAGTGGAAAAAATCGCTTAAAAATGAGTACTTTTGCGCTTATTTTAAAACTATGAGTAAAGACAAAGAGCAACACAAAGGCGATTATTCGGCGGATAATATCCAGGTACTTGAAGGATTGGAGGCGGTGAGGAAAAGGCCCGCAATGTATATAGGCGATGTAAGTGTGAAGGGTCTGCACCATCTGGTGTGGGAAGTAGTCGATAACTCTATCGATGAAGCGATGGCCGGTCACTGTGATACCATTAAGGTCATTATACATCAGGACAACTCCATTACCGTAGAAGACAATGGTCGGGGCATTCCGACAGATATCCATCCGAAAGAAAAGAAATCAGCATTGGAGGTAGTAATGACCGTACTTCATGCCGGAGGAAAATTTGACAAAGACACATACAAAGTTTCCGGTGGTTTGCACGGTGTTGGTGTTTCATGCGTGAATGCATTGTCGATTCATCTCGAGGTACTCGTGCATCGTGATGGCAAAATATACAAGCAGGAATACAAAAGAGGTAAACCACTATATCCTGTGAAGGAAGTGGGTACTACTGACCGTACCGGTACTATAGTGACCTTTAGGCCGGACGCGGAAATATTTACTGCACTTGAATACAAATACGAAACCATTGCTTCCAGGCTGAGAGAATTGGCATTTCTAAATGCAGGGATAACAATAGAACTCGTTGATGAGCGGGAGAAAGACGAGGAAACAGGTGAGTATAAATCGGACGTCTTCTATTCTGAAGGGGGGTTGAGAGAGTTCGTTGATTATCTCGACGGAAACAGGGAAAAGCTTATCAATCAGTGTATCTACATTGATTCCAGCAAGGGGACTATGCCGGTGCAGGTGGCGATGTGTTACAACAAATCGTACACAGAGAATGTTGTGTCGTACGTCAACAACATCAATACCATCGAAGGGGGCACTCATGTTTCAGGTTTTAGACGTGCTTTGACAAGGACGCTAAAGTCTTATGCTGACAAGTCGGGATTACTTGACAAAGTTAAAGTTGAAGTGAGTGGCGATGATTTCCGTGAGGGTCTTACAGCGGTGATCTCGGTCAAAGTGGCGGAACCGCAATTTGAAGGACAGACCAAGACCAAGCTCGGCAATACAGAGGCGATGGGTGCCGTTGATACGGCAGTAGGAGAAGCATTGAGCACTTATCTTGAAGAAAATCCCAAAGATGCGCGCATCATTGTTCAAAAGGTGATCCTTGCGGCGCAAGCCCGCCATGCGGCCCGAAAAGCCCGTGAGATGGTACAGCGAAAAAATGTGCTCTCAGGAACGGGTTTACCGGGTAAATTGGCTGATTGTTCGAGCACGGATCCGGCAGAATGTGAGCTTTACCTCGTGGAGGGAGACTCTGCGGGAGGTTCTGCCAAGCAGGGCAGAGACAGGACGTTTCAAGCCATATTGCCATTGAGGGGAAAAATACTTAATGTCGAAAAGGCGCAGGAACACAAGATCTATGACAATGACGAAATAAAAAACATGATTACCGCCCTTGGCGTAAGTTTTGGCACGGCTGAGGATGACAAGGCGCTCAACATGGAAAAACTACGCTATCATAAGATCATCATCATGACGGATGCTGATGTTGACGGTAGCCATATCCGTACGCTTATCCTAACATTCTTCTTCCGTTACATGAAGGAGCTGATCGAGCAGGGCTATCTTTATATCGCCCTTCCTCCATTATATTTGCTAAAGAGGGGTAAAACAGAGCGATATTGCTGGGATGAGGCAGATCGCGACAGGATTATAGCAGATTTGGCGCAGGATGGTAAAACGGATGCGGTGTCTGTTCAGCGCTATAAAGGCCTTGGCGAAATGAACCCTGAACAATTATGGACCACAACCATGGATCCCGAGACCAGAAGCCTGAAACAGGTAACCATCGAATCGGCTGCCGAAGCAGATCATTTGTTTTCCATGCTTATGGGTGATGAGGTAGGGCCCAGAAGGGAATTCATTGAGGCTAATGCCAAATATGCCAATGTAGATATTTAAAATTTTTCCCGACATATAGAAAGTAGGGTGGGTCATGGTCCATCCTGCTTTTATTTTATGCTAAAATGATTGAAAAATGGTAGAAACTGATCGTATAGCCGCGCTTATTGAAAAGAGTAATCTGATTAGCCGGGACCTTAGCTGGTTGCAGTTTAATTATCGTGTCCTCGACCAGGCAAAGAAATCGCGGCGCAATTTTTTCGACAAGTTGAAATTTATGGCTATCACCTCATCTAATTTGGATGAATTTTTCATGATCAGGGTTGGGAGTTTGTATAATTATATTGATTACAACAAGGAGCGGGTTGATTTTTCGGGACTGCGTGAAATACCATTCAAGAAGAAACTTTTAGGAGAAGTCAGGAAATTTTTTGATGCTCAGGCTGAACATTATGCAGGCAGCATCAGGCCCGGTTTCAGGAAACACGGATTTGATATACTGAGGGTGTCAGACCTCAATGAGGATGAGAAGCAATCGGTCAAGGATTACTTCAAAAAGACCATTTTTCCCATGCTCACTCCGATGGTGTATGATAGTTACCATACTTTTCCATTGCTTGTAAATAAACTGCTCATTTTCGGCGTTATTACCACTGATTATGGAGATGAGACAGCTAAAAAGCGCCTTTCTTTTATTCAGATACCTGCTAATTTGCCCCGTTTTTTTGAGATTTACAGAGAAGACATGCTCGTCTTTGTCCCGATTGAAGAAATCATCAGGACACATATAGGAAAACTGTTCCGCAACATAAATATTGAATCGGTCAGTCTGCTGAGGATTACCCGAAATGGCGATTTTACACTGGAAGAGAGTGATGATATTGATGCTAATTTTCTCGAGGAATTGCGTCGTAAACTTAAGACGAGGAGGACGGGTCGAGTGGTTCGCCTTGAGTTGGAGGAAAATGCTGATCAGTGGATGATTCGTATTCTTAAAAATCGGTGGCACATTGAAGATGATAACATTTTCACCATTAACAAGGAGAACAATATTTTCGATTACACGGCATTCTGGCAGATCATCGGGCACAATGAATTTAAAAATAAAGTGCCCAAGCTGCACCCGCCTGTCAAGCCCATTTCCATGCTTGACGTGGGTTCGGAAGAAACGATTTTCGAAATTCTCAAGGGCAGGGATGTTATGCTGCATCACCCGTACAACAGCATTGACACCCTTCTTGAATTGCTTGAAAAATCAGCCGATGACCCTAATGTATTATCGATAAAAATAACCATCTACAGGCTCGCCAAGGATTCGAGGGTAACGGCCGCTCTTCTGAAGGCTGCAGAAAACGGCAAACACGTTTCGGTATTGTTTGAAGTCAAGGCACGCTTTGATGAGGAAAATAACCTTAAGGAGGCAAAAAGACTTCAGGAAGCCGGTTGTTTCGTGATTTATGGTATTAAGGAACTCAAAACCCACACAAAACTTCTTCTGATTGTAAGAAAGGAAGAGGATAAAGTGACACGATATATACATATGTCGAGCGGTAATTATAATGAGACGACCTCCAGGCTTTATACCGACTGGGGAGTGCTGACCACCAATGAAGTATATGCGCATGACGTGTCGGAATTTTTCAATGCTATAACGGGACACTCCCTCCCGACAATCTATAAATATCTGATTACTGCTCCTAAAGATATGCGCCCGCAGCTCATTGAACTCATCAGAAATGAAGCTGAAAATGCAAAAAAAGGGTTGAAGAGCGGGATCATCATAAAAATCAATTCATTGCAGGATAAGCAAACGATCAAGGAATTGTACAAAGCTTCGCAAGCAGGTGTACCGATAAAGCTGATCGTGAGAGGTATCTGCTGTTTGCGCCCCGGCCGGGAAGGGTTGAGCGAGAACGTACAGGTTATTTCTATTGTCGGCCAGTATCTCGAGCATTCGAGGGTATATTATTTCCATAACAACGGCGATCCGAAAATATACGGCGGTAGTGCCGACGTGATGGTAAGAAGTTTCGACAGGCGGATCGAATCGTTGTTTATGGTTGTGGACCCGTTGCTGAAAAAGGAGATTATGAATATGCTCGATTATAATCTCAGAGACAATGTAAATGCATATGTCATGAAAGAAGACGGCTCATACGAGATGAAAAAACCAAATGATGAAGAACCATTCAATATCCATAAGAGATTCTTTAAGTTGACCAAAGAGGAGGTGGAAAAAGTAGTATTATTTCCATGATGGATTATTACAGAATAAAAAATACCATTGACAGTGGCCATGAGAAATTAACTATTTTAGGGTAAATACCATGGGCAAGGGCCCTCCTCAATTCTAATTCCTGAAAATTTATAAGTGCTATCAAATTGAAAGATATAAAGACAATACTGACGGAGCGGATCATGATCCTCGATGGTGCAATGGGCACTATGATCCAGCAGTATAAACTGAGTGAAGACGATTTCAGAGGGGAATATTTCAAAAATCATAATTCCCCGCTCAAGGGAAATAATGATGTTCTGTCTATTACACAACCCGACATTGTCAAGGACATTTATCGGCAATACATTAAAGCAGGCGCGGATATTATCACGACAAACACCTTCAATTCCAACAAACTGGGCCAGAGCGAATACAATGCAGAATTCGCGGTTTATGATCTCAACAAATATTCTGCGGCTCTCGCCAGGGAGGTGGCGGATGAACACAACAGCAAACATCCGGGAAAACCATGTTTTGTGGCCGGTTCTTTCGGCCCGACCAATAAAACAGCATCCCTTTCACCCGATGTGAATGATCCGGGCTATCGAGCCGTAACATTCGATGAGTTGGTTGAGATTTATAAAGAGCAAGCCACTGCCCTGATGGAAGGAGGTGTGGATATTTTCCTGCTTGAAACGGTTTTTGATACCCTGAATGCCAAGGCGGCCTTATTCGCCTTTTCAAAACTTTTTGATGAGCGAGGGATAAAAATTCCGGTTATGGTTTCCGGCACGATCACAGATGCCTCGGGTCGCACGCTTTCGGGCCAGGTGACGGAGGCATTTTGGTATTCCCTTTCGCACATGGATTTATTAAGTGTGGGCTTAAATTGTGCGCTGGGCGCCGATATGATGCGGCCCTATATTCAGGAATTATCACGCCTTGCTCATGTACCTGTGAGTGTCCATCCGAATGCCGGTTTGCCCAATGAGTTTGGCGAATATGACGAAACACCGGAAAGCATGGCTAAAACGCTGGGGGAATTCGCAGCAGAGGGAATCGTAAATATCGTAGGCGGTTGTTGCGGCACTACTCCAGAGCATATTCGCGTCATTGCTGAGGCAGTGTTGAAATATCCGCCGCGCAAGGCGCCCGAACCGGACGGACTGCTACACCTTAGCGGGATGGAGCCCTTGACGATAGGTCCTGATTCCATGTTCGTAAACATTGGAGAAAGGACCAATGTGACGGGATCGAGAAAGTTTGCCAGGCTGATCAGGGAAAATAAATATGATGAGGCACTCACTATTGCCATGAACCAGGTGGAAGGTGGTGCGCAAATCATCGATGTGAATATGGATGAAGGGATGCTTGACTCTGAATCAGCCATGACGAAATTTCTTAATCTCATTGCTTCAGAGCCCGAGATTGCCCGCCTGCCTATCATGATTGACTCATCGAAATGGTCGGTGATAGAAGCCGGCCTGAAATGTACACAGGGAAAGAGCGTTGTTAATTCCATTTCACTAAAGGAAGGGGAGCAAGCTTTTATTGAACGGGCAAAGCTCATAAGGAAATATGGCGCCGCAGCCATTGTGATGGCTTTTGATGAAAACGGGCAGGCCGACACATTTGAAAAGAAAATAGAAGTATGCAAAAGGTCCTATGACTTATTGGTTAAGAAGGTGGGATTTCCGAAGGAAGACATCATCTTTGACCCGAATGTCCTCACCGTGGCAACGGGAATAGATGAGCACAATAATTACGCTGTTGACTTCATCAATGCAACCCGTTGGATCAAGGAAAACCTGTCGGGCGCCAAGGTGAGTGGCGGTATCAGCAACATTTCCTTTTCATTCCGTGGCAATAATGTGGTGCGCGAGGCGATGCATTCGGCTTTCCTATATCATGCCATCAAAGCCGGGCTCGACATGGGTATTGTGAATGCGGGTATGATCGAAGTCTATGAAGAAATACCAAAAGATTTGCTTGAGCGGGTTGAGGACGTATTGCTGAACAGGCGACCCGATGCTACCGAGCGCCTGATTGAGTATGCCGAGAGTGTGAAGGGGAACGGCAAAAAGCTCGAAAAGAATGAGGAATGGAGGGAATGGCCCGTTGAAAAACGGCTCAGTCATGCTTTGATCAAAGGTATTCTTGATTACATCGACGAAGATGTTGAGGAGGCGAGGCAGAAAGCGGGGCATCCGCTGCAAGTGATCGAGGGCCCGTTGATGGATGGAATGCATATTGTCGGTGATCTTTTCGGCGAGGGAAAAATGTTTCTGCCGCAGGTTGTGAAGAGTGCCCGGGTGATGAAAAAAGCGGTTGCCTACCTGATTCCATATATCGAGCATGCACAGCGTAACGAAGGCGATGGAAAAATAAGAAATGCCGGGAAAATTTTAATGGCAACAGTCAAAGGAGACGTGCACGATATCGGCAAGAATATTGTCGGTGTGGTGCTGTCGTGCAACAATTTTGAGATTATCGATCTGGGCGTAATGGTTTCAACCGACAAGATCCTGGAAGCGGCAATCGAAAAAAATGTCGATGTTATTGGCCTTAGCGGACTCATTACCCCATCGCTCGATGAGATGGTCTATGTGGCAAGGGAAATGGAACGGCGCAAAATGGATATCCCTCTTATGATCGGTGGCGCTACGACATCCCGCATTCACACCAGTGTCAAGATCGATCCTGAATATAGTGGCGCCGTAGTGCATGTGCTCGATGCTTCACGCAGTGTGCCGGTAGCCAGCAAACTGGCAGCAAGTGACAAAAAAGTCAGGGAAGAGTTTATCCGGGAAATAAAGGAAAAATATAAAAGCCTGCGTGAAGATCATTCGAAAAGAAGGACAGCAAAAACGATTATTTCCCTGGAGGAAGCCCGGGCAAAACGTTTTCAGCCCGATTGGTCTGCTTATGAGCCTGCCACGCCGTCGTTTTTAGGCATAAAAACCATGGATGATATTCCACTTAATGAGATTGTGCCGTTTATTGACTGGACGCCGTTTTTCATTGCATGGGAGTTGCATGGAAAATACCCTGCTATTCTTGAAGATGAGAAAACAGGTGAGGAGGCCAGGAAACTGCTGGCTGATGCCAGGCGATTGCTGGATAGAATTTTACGAGAAAATCTTTTGCAGGCAAAAGCGGTTTTCGGCCTTTTCCCGGCCAGTACAATTAATTATGACGATGTGGAAATCTACGGAGACAAGGATGGCGAAGCCATAGCAACACTGAATTTTTTAAGACAACAATCCAAAAAGGCCCCCAGCTTGCCGAATTATGCTTTGAGTGATTTTATTGCTCCCAAAGAGACCGGCAAACGTGATTATATGGGGGCGTTTGTGGTGAGTTGTGGTTTTGGCGCCGATGAACTCGCCATGGATTTTGAACAAAAATTGGATGATTATAACAGCATCATGGTGAAGGCGCTTGCTGACAGGCTTGCGGAGGCACTGGCAGAATACGTTCACCTGAAAGTGCGAAGAGAATATTGGGGATATGCTGCGGATGAAAGCCTTTCCGGTAATGAACTGATCAGGGAGAAGTACAAGGGCATCAGGCCCGCACCCGGCTACCCGGCCTGTCCGGATCATCTTGAAAAAAGAAAGCTTTTTGACCTGCTTGATGCCGAAAAGAAAATCGGTGTAAAGCTGACGGAGAATTATGCCATGCATCCGGCCGCGTCGGTAAGCGGCTGGTATTTTGCCCATGAGGAATCGAGGTATTTTGGTGTTGGCAAGATTGGCAGAGATCAGGTGGTGGACTATGCGAAAAGAAAAGGGATGAGTGTGGAGGAAATTGAAAAATGGCTTTCGTCCAATCTGGCGTACGACATATAGTGTTAAGTCAGGAATAAAATGATGCTGGGTGTAGCTTGCAACGACACCCTGATATTTCCAAAACGGTTATTATGCGGATTGTAAATCCTTATATTGTTTGCGGAATTTTGATATATGGGTGTAGAATCATTCTACACCCGGCATTCCGGTGTTTTAATTCAAAAACAGTATTTGCGTTAATTTTCATTTGACATAACATTAGTCATATGGTGACATAAAGATCGACTGTTCTTTCTCACAATAAATTTTTTGTAAAAACCGCGCTTCCTCGAGGTTATAATCACTGGCTATCTGAAGGTGAACACAGGCAGAATCGGTTTTGCCGAGGGCAATCTCAGCCTTGGCAAGATGAAAATATACTGCAGCAGGTACAAAAGGTGAGTCCCTGAGTCGTGTGAAAATATTGAATGCCTTTTCATGTTCCTCTTTCTTTTCACCGATCACCCCTTTGTAATACAATGCTTCGTAATTATCCTTATTTCTCATAAGCGCTTTGTCGAGCAGATATTCTGCCGTATCTAATCTGGAAAAGTGAAAAGCCAGCACCGCAGCGGATTTGAGAAGGGCGCTGTCGTAGGTAGGACCAAAATTTCCCACCAATCTGAACTCATTGAGTGCCTCTTCAGGTTTTTTCTTTTTCGTATAACAAATGCCTTTGAGGTAGTGGAATTCAGATCTGAGTGAATCGCTGGGGTCGTAATTCAATCCTCGGTTAATATATTTCATGGCATAATTATAATTATTCAGTTTGTGAACAAGAATAACGGATGCGAGGGCGCAGGCATCCGCATTGTTACTGCTTACATCCTGGATTGACCTGTTTATATTTTGCATTGCCATAAAATACCGTCCTGCAAAATAATCTGCGATGGCCCTTTGGTAATGCTTTTCTGAGGTGAGCCTCATCAGATATATGGGAACGACAATTGCGGTAACTATAATAAATACCGTAACCAGGGTTGCTGTCACATAAGCTTTACGGCTGTACTGAACTTTTTCGTATGACCTCCTTGTGTAATAAAACGGAGGAGGGGGCTTTGGCCGTTTAAAACGGTTTTCATCGAATACTTCAATGTCAGGATTTAATCCGAGGTCGTAACGGTTTCGTTTGGCGGGGTCTGAGAGTACTTCGTATGCTTCACGGATTTCAATAAATTTTTGTGCTGCCAGCAGGTTTCCGGGGTTTCGGTCAGGATGATACTCGAGTGCCAACCGGCGATAGGCTTTTTTTATCTGCCTGTATGAGGCATCATGCGAAACACCCAAAATTTCATAATACCCGGCCATTGGAATTTTTCTGGTAAACGGATTATTTCAGTTTATATTTTTTGCCCGGCAGGCACTTGATAATACCATTAAATTCCAGATTCAGCAGCAGTGATGCAAGTTTATTCAGTTGTATATTTGATTTCCAGCTTAGTTCGTCGATCACAAGCCCGTTGTTGGATGCTTTGAGTGTTTCTATGATATTTTTTTCATCTTCCGACAGTTTGGAGTAGTCGTAATACTTTTCATCGTTTTGTTTGGGTGTGGCTTTGGCTTCCCAGTTCATGATGTATTCAATGTCCCTGGCTGATGTGAGCAGGTGAGCCTTGTTCTGTTTGATAAGATTATTGCATCCCCGGGAAAATTTATTGGCAATGTTTCCCGGCAGTGCAAAGACATCCCTGCTGTATGAGTTGGCAATTTCGGCTGTGATCAGCGCGCCACCTTTTTCGGCCGCTTCAACTACCACGATCGCATCACACATGCCTGCAATCACCCTGTTTCTCGATGGGAAATTATGGGCATCCGGAATGGTGCCGACAGGGAATTCTGTGAGCAATCCTCCCTGTTGCAACATCTGATTGGCTGTTTTGCGATGCTGGCCCGGATAAATGATGTCAAGGCCGCTCGCCATGACGCCTATGGTTTTAAGGCCATTTTTCAAGGCTGCTCTATGGGCGGTGATGTCTATGCCATAGGCCAGACCGCTTACGATCAGCGGGTTATGCGGCGCCAGTTCTTCGACAAGTTTATCAGTAAACTCACGACCGTAGGATGTCGACCTCCTTGTTCCCACAATTGCGACGGATTTAGGATTATTCAGATCGGCTTCCCCTTTATAAAACAAAACAGATGGTGAGTCGGGTGCATGTTTGAGCTTTCTCGGATATTTAGCGTCAGCAACAAAAAGAATTTCGATATCGTGCGCCGCACATTTTTTTACCTCGTTCTCAGCAGCCCTGAAATCGGTGAATGACTTGATCTTGCCCGCCTGGATCATGCCCATGCCCGGGATCTTTGATAACTGATGCTTTGTTTTTTTGAATACTTCGCCGGCCGAACCGCAATAACTCACAAGGGTTTTGATAGTAATGTCCCCGACACCAGGCACCATGCTCAGTGCTACCTGATATATCTTTTCCTCATCCATGTAATGGATTATTTAATTATGCGATTTTTGAGCGTATCTCAATAAGGAAATTTTTGACTTTTTTAAGGCTTTCAATGATTTCAACCTTCTCCTGGAGTGTTTCCTTACCGTTTTTCAGAAGGTCTTTGGCGCCTTGCAGGGTGTAGCCTTTTTCCTTTACGAGGTGGTAGATCAGTTTTACGTTCTCGATATCCTCTTTGGTGAATTGTCTGTTCCCCTTTCGGTTCTTTTTGGGCTTTATAATATCAAATTCGCTCTCCCAGAATCTTAT
>WGED01000424.1 GCA_015492915.1 Cyclobacteriaceae bacterium | reverse complement strand
CATCAAGAGCTGGGATAAGGCACGATGTGTGATCATGCAGGGTGGCCAGGGTGAAGTAAAACACTGGGCATTTAACGACCCGCCGAAACGTGAAGGTGCCTTTACTGACCATCCTCCGACACCGGAAGAATACCGGCGACTCAGCACCCGGGTTGTCGAACTGCATCCCATGACTTTGATGCAAAATGCACGCACCTCGGGTGGTGGCACAGTGCAAAATGTACCAAGCCAGGCTGTCACCGTCGGACCTTTGCAAACATGGAAAGCTGAAAAGGTATCCATCTGGCATCCGGGCCATCACGACAATCCTTTCGGCATGCGCCTTACTACACTAATGATCGCGAGGAAGATCCCCGATGCAGCAGTGCCCATGTCGCTCCTCGCTGATCACCCCAATGTACAGTTTAATTTTTACAGGCCCGGTCTGGGTACTTGTGACGTAGAAATGCACTGATATGTCATACAGAGTTTTTGCCATCGCAGCCCATCCCGATGATATTGAATTCAATATGGCGGGAACGCTCTTTTTACTGCAAAAAGCAGGATGCGAGATACACTACATGAACGTGGCCGACGGATCATGCGGTTCGGAAAAGTACGACGCCGAAACCATCGCTGCCATGCGTCTGGAAGAAGCGAAGAAGGCCGCCGCCCACTTGAATGCCGTCTTTCATCCACCTGTTGGTGGCGATGCCGAGATCTATTATGAAAAGGAACTCCTTGTCAAAATAGCTGCCGTGATGCGCGAGGTAGAGCCCGATATGCTGCTGGTTCCTTCACCCGACGACTACATGGAAGACCATATGAATACATGCCGTTTAGCAGTCTCTGCGGCCTTTTACAGAGGTATGAGAAATTATAAAACCGATCCGCCTCTACCCCCTGTCTATGGGGATGTGGTTATTTATCATGCCCAGCCGCACGGCAACAGGGATTATATGAACCGCATGATTAAACCCGATTTTTTCATAGACATCTCCTCTGTGATTGATAAAAAAACAGCGATGCTCGCAGAGCATAAAAGTCAGCAGGAATGGCTTCAGGTCAGCCAGGGTTTTAACGCCTACCTGCAAACCATGAGAGAAATATCCGGGGAGGTCGGTTTGATGTCGGGCAAATTTGAATTTGCCGAAGGCTGGCGACGTCACAATCCGCTCGGCCTTTGCGCTCCTGATGCTGATCCGCTTGCACAACTTTTGGAAAAGTATTACATGGATTGATGTAACTCGCTGAGCTATTTACTGTAGAATATGAGAGTTTTCATCGTCTCCGTCAAACCAAGATGATTCATCAAAATCATTCCGCTTTCAATCTCTCTGGGTGAACGAATGAGAAATCTTCATTTTTTATCATATCAAGAGTCTGCTCTATTGTCGGACGATCGCCCCAATATGTTCCCCGGTACAACAGTCGAATAATACCATCTTTATCGATAACCACCGTAGTTGGCCTGTTGATATATTCTGCATGCACGGCAAATGCCAGCGGATCAACTCCGTACATTGCCCCTACCGCTCCTGCACTATCCAACAGATGGGGCCACCGAATTTGTTCGGTATAGGCTTGCTGAAAAGATTCCTCTGAAAACCAATACTCCGGATTGAGTTCTTGCCCCACCAGCACCCTCCCGCGGTAGCGGTCGTGTGTCTCCACGGTGAAAACTTTTATGCCCGCTCCCTCAAATTCATCCTGCATCTTCATAAGATCATGAAACTCACCATGACATACCGGACACCAGTCAGCAAATACCCAGATCAATACTACCCACTTTTTACTCCTGAAATCATTCAATTCCCATGTTTTGCCATCTGTATCTTCAAGATGAAAATTAGGTGCCCGGGAACCGGTCGTAGCAATTTCAAAAAGGGACTCATTCAAGTTCAAAAATGCATTTAATTGTTCCGTAGTTGTCCCCATCTTCTTTTTTATTTGATCAATTGCCAATTCACATTGATGCCGCACATCTCGGGAGGGGTCCCCCTCAAGTTTTTTGCGCAAAAGATCCAGTGACACTTCCGATTCTATTTGCCCAAGCGCAATCACTGCCTGGGCCCTGACCATTGTGTTCTCATCTTCACGCACTGCCTTTTCCAGGCTGGGGATGGCCGGTTGTGCCCTGAGTATGCCCAGGGCCATAGCGCTCACCTGACGAACGAAAACAGAAGTATCCTTCAGCCCCTCTGTTATCTCATCCGCTTTGTCGGATCCGGCTCTTACAAGGTCCCGTATAGCGAGCAGTCGAACCCGCCAATCAGCATCATCGAGGTCTGCTATACCAACTACTTTTAAATTTCGATCGACAGTGAGTGAATTGTCTTCATTCAGCGGATTAAAATCATGTGCCCTGACCCTGGAAAATACCCTGGATACGGGAATATTTTTCCTCTTTGAGTTTTTGGTGAAACCTTCATGTATCATTAGTGATGAGATTAAAAAGACGAGAATTATTGTTTTCATTTGGAATAATAAATTAAGTCATGGCGGAATATGAATTATACACTCTCTAAATTTCCAAAAATATAAATCATGATCGATCGGTTTGTCTCCTTCAAAACACGTTAACCGCCCATTGCTTTTTTCCTGCCCAGATAGTTACAACATTTCTTTTGATTACACTCAATACCACTATTTAATCGGAATTAAAGCCATGCTGACAAAATCATTTATTTGTTTTTGATCCATAATTTTTGTGCCCAATGAAAGACTCTGCATTATTCCCAGTAAATAATTTGCATATTTATCAACATCCGCATTCGCAGATATTTCTCCCCGAACAGATGCTCTTTCCAGAATATTTTTAAACATCCCTTTAATAAAACTGAAATAGCTTTGCACTTCGTCATAAATCAATTTGTCTTTAGTCCCGATCTCCCCGGCCGTATTTACGACCAGACAGCCTTTTCCCAAGCGCCCGGCAGAAACATTTCCGGAGATATTGAAAAGAAATTTCTTAATTTCCACCAGTCCTGCATTTGCTTCCAATAGATCATTAAATACATTTGCCTCAACATATTCTCTGTATTTCTTTAATGATTCAATAAACAAATTGTGCTTGTCCCTGAAGGAGGCATATATGGAAAATTGATTAATATTCATGGCTTTCTCCAATTGACGAATCGACGTGGCTTTATAGCCATTTTCCCAAAAAACATGCATGGCTTTTTCCAGCACCTCATCAACATCATATTCCTTTTTCCTGGGCATAATTATTGATTTCTCATTAAACTAAGCATTTGCTTAGATATAAACAAAGGTTAATTACAATTTTAAACCCTGACAGATAAAGGAAAAGTCAATGACCATTGAATTCTACCCCATTGATATTTAAGGATATCCAACAGACACGATAATTTTTATATGGGCATTAATGCAATATATTTGTGTAGAGATCGACACCTATGATCATGATCAGACTTTTATTCTTCCTTTTTCTCACGTTTTTAAATCTATTCCCGGCCATTGCGCAGCAGACCTTGCAAAGACCAAAGGTTGGCCTGGTGCTCAGCGGTGGTGGGGCTAAAGGACTGGCGCACATCGGTGTATTGCGGTCTATGGAAAAAGCAGGCCTGACACCTGATTATATCACCGGCACCAGTATGGGCAGTATTGTAGGCGGTTTGTACGCCATCGGATATTCTGCTGATGAAATTGACAGTATTGTAGCAACAGTAAACTGGGACGAGGTGCTCACCAACGAAATACCATTGAGCAATATCGCCATTGAAGAAAAGAAATACTACGGGCGATATATCGCAGAGTTGCCGATTGAAGGTGTAAAGGTAGGTCTTCCGAAAGGGCTCATAGAAGGGCAAAAACTCACTGAATTGCTTACCCGGCTTACCCGGCCTGCACACGGCATCAATGATTTCCATAAATTGCCAATTCCTTACGCCTGCGTGGCAGCAGACATCGCCACGGGACTTCCTGTAGTACTGGACAACGGTTTTCTCCCTGAAGCCATTCGTGCCAGCATGTCAATTCCTACTATATTCACACCTGTAGAAATTGATGATAAGTTATTGGTCGACGGTGGTCTGGTAAGGAATTTTCCTGTTGAAGAAGTGCTGGAGATGGGTGCTGATATCGTGATCGGCGTATTCGTAAGCAGTGATCTGGAAAGTAAAGAGAAACTTGATAATCTCATCTCTGTATTGTCTCAGGCAGCATTTGTAACCAGTGCTTTCGACACCCGGAAGCAACGTACAATGGTGGATATATACGTGGAACCGGACCTGAAGGAATATCATACTGCAAGTTTTGACAAAGCAAAGGAAATCGTGGAAAGAGGCGATGATGCAGGAGAAGAATTTTATGAGACATTCAAGCATCTTGCAGATTCACTCAGGCAGTTCGGGCCTTTGTGGGAAGTTAAAAAGCTGCCGCTAAAAGAGATGTATCATATATCAAAGATTTCGATAGAGGGGAATAAAAGGATCCCTGCCAAGGTTATCACAGGCCGGTTGCGAATTAAAGAAAATTCAGACTTGTCAATCGATGAAATAGAGAAACAAATTTCGTTGTTATATGGTACCAGGCATTATCAGAAAGTCACTTATCAGATACTCACTGACGGGGATGGGGGTGGTTATGAATTGAAGGTAAAAGTAACAGAAGCGCCAGACGGGCATCTGAAACTTGCCGTCCACTATGACTCCGAAAATGATGTTGGTGTCAATGCCAATCTGACATATCGTGACTTGATATTGCCCAGTTCAAGGCTGGTTCTCGAATTTGACCTGGCAAAAGACCCAAGGGTTGATTTCAACTTTCTTAAATACATTGGCAAGCGTAGAAATGCGGGAATAATAGCTGGTGTTTTTTATCAAAATGCTGTTGTCCCTTATTATGAAAAAAACACAAAACTGGGACTGCTCAATGCAAATAATACCGATCTCTATATCACGTTTCAATCCATGAGCAGTCAGAAGTTTACTTTTGGGGCCAAACTTTTGTTGGAATATTCAAAATTAAAACCAGATATCGGCGACTTCGGAAAGGATATTGCTAAGATAAAAAACAGGGATTTTTCCGGAGTTTTATTTTTTAATTATAATTCCCTCGACCGTCAATTCTATCCTAAAAAAGGTACTGATTTTTACGTTTCATTAAAGCAAGTATTTAGTGTGGACAATACTGTGCTAATATCCCCCAATGATTCATTACCAGATTCCTATACTCCCGATATAGATCCTTTTATTGCATTCGAAATCCGTTTTAACCATCTGTTCAAGGTCAGCAAATGGTTTTCCATTATTTGGCAAAATTCCATGGCAATCACTTCATTACCTGATTTCAACACCAACGTTAATGATTTTTACTTCCTTGGCGGGTTCAATCCACGCTATAAAAACATCAGCCCATTCTGGGGTGCACAGGATAAGCAATATGTTGCCCCCAATTATTTTTATACCAATCTTGCTCTCCAGTTTGAAGTATTCGGCAGCCTGTACCTCACCGGCCTTATTAATTATATTGATGTTCAGTATCCCATGACATATATTGCCAATATTGCCGTTGATAATTATCTTGACGGGGAAAGACGTAGGTTTGGCTATGGTTTTTCAATCGGCTATAACAGTCCGTTTGGTCCTATGATATTCTCCCTGGCCAGCGATCCGAATGAATCTAAAGTGATCACAAATTTCAGTCTCGGATATTGGTTTTAGCAGTCGTACAGGACGAATATGAAAAATTATTATAAATGAAATACTTTAAGACATCTGATAAAATTCACAATTGGGTGATGTTTTACCGGCATCCGATATTTTTTGCCGGTCTGCTCTTTTTCTTTATTTTCCCTGAGATTATCGATGCTGTATTTGGGGACAGGCCGAGATTTCCATTGCTCATCACCATACTCATACTTTCGGGTATGCCTATCATACATGCTACAAAGAAAACGCGGATATTGAATTACGGTACCGCAGGTTTTCTTGTTTTATTCATGATTTTATGGAGCTCATTTAATGAAAGCAAATTAATGAACCTTACAGCACTTGGCGTGCTTTTTATCTACTTTTCGATTATCTCATACAACTTGTATCTCGACATCAGACAACCGAGGATGGTTACTTCCTCTCTGTTGGTCGGTGCTTTTACGGGTTATTTTCTGTTGGGAGTGCTTTACTTTTTTATTTTTTCCTTTATTGATGTGGTACAGCCAGAAACCATTAATGTAAATATGCAGGTAGCAGATGGGCTTCAGGAAATGTTTTATTTCAGCTTTATTACATTGACCACCATCGGGTATGGGGATTTTTCGCCGCAGACCGTGCTCGGGCAGAAGATAGCCATACTCGAAGGTCTCACCGGCCAGTTTTATATCGCCATAGTCATGGCCATTTTTGTCGGAAAATTTATGGCAAAACGCGATTAGCAGGGCAACGTGATCATTACTCCGGCTGTAACAACAAACTGATCCGCATTGCCGATCACATATTTTATTTCTCCAAAGCCTGTTATGGTATTGGTGAATTGATATTTCAGACCACCTCCCAGGTTCATGCCGATTTCAGTATCCGAAAAATTGATCCCATTCCATTTTTCCTTTACAGTCCCTATATTAAATCCCAGCAATGGATAAAGAAATAAAAGATCATCAACCTTAAAATAATAATGCCCGTCGATATTGAAGGCCCACCATTTGTGTCTTAACATACCTTCATCTCTGCCGAAGAAAAAATTAAAATGAGAAGATACTGACAATTGTTCATTGAATAAGATCTCTCCCCTAAGGTTTATGCCCGTATTATTGATGCCTGAACCATATGACAATCCCCCACCAGCTTCATAGGTTTGTGCATGTGCTGAAACAAAGGCCATAAAAAAGATCGCTGCGATGCAAAAATGCCTCGTACTCATGGTTGTAGTTGAAAATGAAGGACTATTTTAATCGTTATGATGCCACGGCCTGTTCTGCCTCTTTTCCCTTAGCAACATCTTTACTGGTTTTCGGCATGGTCCCAAACACCCAATCCCACAAACGGGTGCTTACGCCAAAAGCAGCGTAGGGGTCGGAATAGTGATGTGCCTTATGATGGACCCACAGCTTTTTCCATGGTTTATATCTCGGGCTTTTAACCACATGCTGGAAATAATGCATGGAAATATATGTGTCGTACCCAAGCATGAACCCGGGGAAAAACGCAAAAGCATATTCACCCATGAGGAGATAAAACAATCCAAAAAACAGTGATGAAAGGATCAGGCCCGGCACCGGCGGCATCGCCAGTCTTTCAGGATCTTTCGGGTACTGATGGTGAAAACCATGTCCTTTGTATTGGATGCTATAAAGCAAATCAGACTCCGTCTCCGTGTGATACAAAAAACGATGAACAATATATTCGGCAAGCGTCCAGGTGACAAATCCTGCCAGACCCAATAATACGATGGTCTGCACCGAAAAATTCGTTTTAGTAAATGATATCCATACGAAAACACCTGCAATAGCTACCCAGAGGATTTGTGGAATCCAGATCGGGGTTCTTGTCAGGCGTTCCATTAGGGGATTTTCATACATTATGCCTTTTATCTCTTTTCTGGGTTTCAGGTGGGATGGCATTCTTATTTCCCCATTTTTAAATTTCAGGTATTGTTCGACATTCTCCTTCATGGCATAAAAAGTATAGTGTGTTTAAAAATATGTGATGCGAAATTACTAAAGTTGAATGAAAATCAAATGATTCGGGAGCAAGAATCACCCTCTCCCTGATGGCTTTAAATATTAACATTTCCGACCCTCTAAGAGTTCAATCTCTCCCATGCCGCCGACAGGCATCGCCTTATCTTCTCCCCTTTGCATAGTGGAACCGATGGGGTTTTACCAAATACTCAAAATATCCTCTTTGCTTTTTCTTGTTCTGATCTGATGATGAAATACAGATATTCCCATAGCAGCCAATACTGCCGATATCATAAAACAGCCTCTGAGCTGATTCATAATATTATAGTTTCTGGCTGTATTAAAACAGCAAAATTTTAAGAGGTCAGCTATGGTTTTTACCATCATAAGTTGTCCCTCCTCCGGTGATTGTCTAAAGATAATTTTGTTTTCTCTTCAAGGTCATACATGAGTAATCAAAAAAAAAATTTGACTTTAAAATCAAATGATGATATAGCTACTTTTATTATCATATCGGATAACCTCCCAATCAAGTAAATACAACAAACCAAAAGGGACATTTTTTTAAGTTCAGGAGCATTGAATTATAAAGCATTTTTAGCTGCATTATTTTTATTACATGAGGTTATTTTAACAGCCTACGCCGGTGATTTGCTGCAAATTGGTGATAATAGCAAATTTTATAATCCGGCCGTTTTCTCTTCCTATTTTATTGACCCCGAGGATCGTCTCAGCATTCATGATATTCTCAATAGTAAAAATAACATAAAATTCATACCACAGAGTAA